>NZ_JBVAYV010000003.1:0-207596 GCF_055412805.1 Pseudarthrobacter kochi | reverse complement strand
CTCTCCGAACCCTACAGCAGACCGCTAATGGACCCCGCGTTGGGTGTTAAAAGATTTCGGCCGCCATCGGTGGGTGACGTCATTGGCACCCGCTGATGGCGGCCGAAGTGTGGGGCGGTAAGGAACTCAGATGGTGACGGCTCCGGAAGCTGTCTCGAAGGTGACGGAGAGGATGCCGGGTGTCCCGCGGGGAGCGAGCCAGTTCACGGCCACGTCCTCCAGCGGCTTCTCCACCGGAACACCGAGCCATTCGGTGACGCGCTCCGCCGAGCCGACGATCGTGAGCGCGGACATCTTGACGTTGCTCTCGTAGGCCTTGGACGGGTGGAGTTCCGGATCGCCCTCCCACTTGAGCATGTAGGGGACCTGGGGATCGGCGATGAGTCCGAGGATGCCGATCTGCTTCCAGACCAGTTCGCGGCCGTCCGGGAACTTGCGGTTGCCGTTGACGGCAGCCCGTCCCAGCCGCTCCTCGAACGGGGCGAGGTCGTCAACTTCGACGCACCAGCCCATCCAGCCGCCGCCTGCTTCGGAGCGGGCACGGACGGCCTGGCCGAAGGGGGCCTTGTCGGAGGCCGGGTGGTTCAGGACCTCCACGACTTCAACGTATTTGTGTCCCGCGAGCGGGATAATCATGTTGCGGGTCCCGAATCGGGGGTGTACTCCGCCCTTCACGGCTTCCACGCCGAGGGCAGACGCAATTCGTTCGGTGGTGGCAGCGAGGCCATCTTGTTCACAGGCGTAAGAGACGTGATCCATGCGCATGCCCTCATCTTGGCACTTTGTGATGCGGCTCTCAGCTTAGGATCTCCTAACCGTGATGGGATGTCCTCCCGTGGGCTGTCCGGCCCGGCATTTCTCCGCGTCAACGCCGGGATCTGAAGGCCGTGGCCGGGTACGCCGGCCGGGCAACTTCATGTTCGTCACAAAGCTATCCACAGCCCGGAACCGCTTCCTAGACTGGGGTCAGGTCATGAGTGCCAGCGCACAGCCCCGGCTTGCTGGCCGGCAACCCTCGTTTCGCGGTGGGGTGCCCCGGGTGAAGACCTGGCCGTCCGGCACCCGCCGGAGGGCAAGCGCGGCGCCAGTGTTGACCCGGGCCCAGGGGCTCTGGTGCTTCCTGTGCCCGGTCCCCTAAGGAGTGTCCCGATGTCCAGTGCCTGGTCCTTCGAAACCCGTCAGATCCACGCCGGCCAGGAGCCGGACAGCGCCACCGGTGCCCGGTCGCTGCCGATCTACCAGACGACGTCGTTCGTCTTCCCCAGCGCCGAAAGCGCCGCCAACCGCTTCGCCCTGGCCGAACGGGCTCCCATCTACACCCGGATCGGCAACCCCACCCAGGACGCTGTGGAGCAGCGGGTGGCCAGCCTGGAAGGCGGACTGGCGGCGCTGCTGCTGAGCTCCGGACAGGCCGCGGAGACCTTAGCGATCCTGAACGTCGCGGAGGCTGGCGACCATGTGGTGGCCAGCCCCAGCCTGTACGGCGGCACCTACAACCTGCTGGCGCACACGCTGAAGAAGTTCGGCATCTCCGTGACCTTCGTGCCGGACCCGGACAACCTGGCGCAGTGGCGGGATGCCGTTCAGCCCAATACCAAACTGTTCTTTGGCGAAGTCGTCTCCAACCCCCGCCAGGACGTGCTGGACATCGAGGGCATCTCGCAGGTGGCCCACGAGGCAGGCGTGCCGCTGATCGTGGACAACACCCTCTCCACACCGTTCCTCATCCGCCCGATCGAGTGGGGCGCAGACATCGTGGTGCACTCCGCGACCAAGTACCTCGGCGGACATGGCACGGCCATCGCCGGCGTGATCGTGGATTCCGGCAACTTCGACTTCGGCAAGGACCCGGAGCGCTTCCCCGGCTTCAACACACCGGACCCCACGTACAACGGACTGGTCTACGCCCGGGACCTGGGTGCGGACGGTGCCCTCGGCGCCAACCTGTCCTACATCCTCAAGGCGCGGGTCCAGCTGCTGCGCGACCTCGGTTCGGCGGTGTCCCCGTTCAACGCCTTCCTCATCGCCCAGGGCATCGAGACCCTGAGCCTGCGCATGGAGCGGCACGTCGCCAACGCCGTCAAGGTGGCCGAATGGCTCGAGGCCAGGGACGACGTCGAATCCGTCGCCTACGCCGGGCTGCCCTCCAGCCCCTGGTACGAGCGCGGCCGCAAGTACGGTCCGAAGGGGACCGGCGCCGTCGTTTCCTTCAACCTCGCCGGGGGAGCGGAGGCCGGCAAACGCTTTGTGGACGCCCTCGAACTGCACTCACACGTGGCCAACATCGGGGACGTGCGCTCGCTGGTCATCCACCCGGCGTCGACCACCCACAGCCAGCTCTCGCCGGAACAGCAGACGGTTGCCGGCGTGAACCCCGGCCTCGTGCGGCTCTCCGTGGGCCTGGAGCACATCGACGACATCCTCGCCGACCTGGACGCCGGATTCCGCGCAGCCAAGACCGCCTGATCACCGCCAGGGCCCGGGCGTCCCTGCCGTGTGGCGCGGGCGCCGGGGCTCCGGGTTCTCGCAGGTGACGACGCCGGGAGTCATACGGGCGTCACAATCTTCGCCACCGGGCCGCCGCATTTCGTAGACTCAGTGGAGGTCATGAGTGCCAGCGACAGCCCCGGCTTGCTGGCCGGCAACCCTCCTTTTGCGGCGGGGTGCCCCGGGTGAAGACTTGGCCCGCCGGTCAGCTGACGGCGGGCAAGCGCGAAGTGAGGTCCCACATGAGCATTGCCGCCACCCGCCAGGGTGCACCTGTAAGCAAGGCCCCCCAATCCCCGGTCCCGGGTCGCAGTGTCCCTGACACGTCTGTTGCTGGCGCGCCCGTTGCTGACGCAGTCCTCGACGGAACGGTCCAGTACCTCCGGATCGGGGATCTGGAGCTCGAATCCGGCGCCCGGCTGCCGGACGTCACCCTCGGCTACGAGACGTGGGGGACCCTGAACCCGGAACGCTCCAATGCCGTGCTGATCGAGCACGCGCTGACGGGTGACACCCACGTCACGCGGGGCGCCAGCGAGGAACCGGGCTGGTGGGAGCAGCTCGCCGGCCCCGGCGCCCCCGTGGACACGGACAAGTACTTCGTTGTCTCCATCAACATCCTCGGCGGCTGCTACGGCTCCACCGGGCCCTCGTCGGCGGCGCCCGACGGGAAGCCGTGGGGCTCGCGGTTCCCGCTCGTGACGCTGCGGGACACCACCGAGGCCGAGGCCAGGCTGGCGGACGCCCTGGGCATCCGGAGCTGGTACGCCGTGCTGGGCGGCTCCCTGGGTGGGGCGCGTGCCCTGGAGTGGGCCGTCAGTCACCCGGAACGGGTCCAGCGCTGCGGCGTCATTTCGGTCGGGGCCAGCAGCACCGCAGAACAGATTGCCTTCGCCCAGGCGCAGACGCTCGCCATCCGGCAGGACCCCAACTTCAACGGCGGGGACTACTACGGCGGGCCCGAACCGGAAGCGGGCCTGGCGCTGGCCCGGCGGATCGCGCACATCACCTACCGCTCGGCCGCGGAGCTGGATGGACGCTTCGGCCGGAACGCCCAGGACGCGGAGGCTCCGCTGGAAGCCGGATCCCTCGCCGGGCGGGGGCGCTACCAGGTGGAGAGCTACCTCGACCACCAGGGCAACAAACTGGTCCGCCGCTTCGATGCGAACAGCTACATTGCCATCACCGAGGCACTCATGAGCCATGACATCAGCCGGGGCCGCGGCGCCCTCACGGAAGCACTGGCACCCGCCACCGCGGAGTTCCTGGTGGCGGCCGTCGACTCGGACCGGCTGTACTTCCCGGCCCAGTCCCAGGCGCTCGCCGACGCCCTGCCGGGCGACGTTACCGTGCACACCATCGAGGCACCGATCGGACACGACGGCTTCCTCACTGAGATCGGCCAGCTCAACGACCAGCTCCGACAGTACTTCTTCGGCTAGTCCTTCGACTAAAAACCGCGTCCGGTGTGCATTTTTGCAGATGCGCTCTGCACTAATGGCCGTTGAGGCCCGGGCCGGAAGCGACCATACTCGTGGGGAATGGCGCCGCGTGTCTCACATCACAAGCGCCCTCCTCCCAATGGTCCACGAGGCGTCGACGACGACGCCAAAGGAGTCGAAATGAGCACGGAAAACGCGGCCGCAAGGCGCGCAGAAGAGACCGACGTCAAGACGTCCGGCCTCAAAAAAGTAGTAACGGCCTCCATGGCCGGAACCGTCGTCGAGTGGTACGAGTTCTTCCTCTACGCCTCCGCGGCCACCCTTGTCTTCGGCAAGACGTTCTTCCCCAACTCCGGCACGGAACTGGACGGCATCATTGCAGCCTTCCTCACCTACGCTGTCGGCTTCGTCGCCCGCCCCATCGGCGGCATCGTCTTCGGACACTTCGGCGACAAGTTCGGCCGCAAGCAGCTCCTCCAGCTCAGCATCATCCTGGTCGGCGTCTCCACCTTCCTGATGGGCTGCCTGCCGACCTTCCAGCAGATCGGCTACTGGGCTCCGGCCCTCCTCGTGTTCCTGCGCTTCGCCCAGGGCTTCGCCGTCGGCGGTGAATGGGGCGGCGCTGTCCTCCTCGTGGCCGAGCACAGCCCGAGCAAGTCCCGCGGTTTCTGGTCTGCGTGGCCGCAGTCGGCCGTCCCGCTGGGCAACCTGCTGGCCACGGCCGTGCTGTTCACCTTGTCCTCTGTGCTGTCCTCCGCCGACTTCCTCAGCTGGGGCTGGCGCGTGGCCTTCTGGCTCTCCGCTGTGATCGTGCTGGTGGGCTACTACATCCGGACCAAGGTCACGGACGCCCCCATCTTCCTGGAGGCCCAGAAGGAAGTCACCGTCGAGAAGAAGGGCTACGGCGTCGGCGAAGTGTTCCGCCGCTACCCGCGTGGCGTCTTCACCGCGATGGGCCTGCGCTTCGCGGAGAACATCCTCTACTACCTCGTGGTCACGTTCTCCATCACGTACCTGAAGGTCATCGTGCAGACGGACACCGCCCGCATCCTCCTCCTGCTGCTGGTGGCGCACGCAATCCACTTCGCCGTGATCCCCATGGTCGGCAAGCTCTCCGACAACCTCGGCCGCAAGCCGGTCTACATGGCCGGTGCTGTCCTTGGCGGCACCTGGGGCTTCTTCGCCTTCCCGATGATGGACACCAAGAACGACCTCGTCATCCTCGCGGCGATCACCATCGGTCTGCTGTTCCACTCGCTTATGTACGCCGGCCAGCCGGCCATCATGGCCGAGATGTTCCCGACCCGGATGCGCTACTCCGGCGTCTCGCTGGGCTACCAGGTCACCTCGATCGTGGCCGGTTCGATGGCCCCGATCATCGCCGTCGCCCTGCTGAGCCAGTTCAAGTCCTCCGTCCCGGTGGCCATCTACCTGCTCGGCGCCTGCCTGGTCACCATGGTGGCGGTGTACTTCCTCAAGGAAACCCGCGGAGTATCACTGCACGACGTCGACGCCGCCGATGCCCAGGGCACTGCAGACCTGCTCGCCGCAGGCAAGAAGTAGCAGGCATGAAGTAACAGCCAAAAAAGAACGGCCCGGGTCCCCGCAATGCGGGCGGCCCGGGCCGTTCGTTTTGGGTTCAGGTGGCGCCCTGATGTGTGCCCGTTCGCCGTCCGGGGCGCCTTTGAGCACGATTCCGGCCCTTGGGTCCACTGTCCGCGGCGTGTCCGTGTCAAAGTGCCCCCGGACCGCTTCTCGCTGCAGCTCGTTCAGCCTGCCAGGACCGCCTGGCGGTCGGAGATCTCGGTCCGGACCGCTTCAAGCACCGCCTGCACCGGGGCCGAGCGCAACGATTCCGAACGGGCCACCGCCCAGATCGGAAGCTGCCGCTGGAAGTCGTCCGGCAAAACAGGCAGGAAGCTGGGGTCGCCGACCGCCAGGAAGTTGGGCAGCAGGCCGATCCCGGCGCCCCGGCGCACCGCCTCCAGCTGGGCAAAGATGCTGGTGGCCTGGAAGCTGGAGCGCGGGACGGGAAGCTGCGTGGAACGGTGGCCGAGCTCGGCCACCTGCAGGGCCGACTCGACGTAGGAGACAAAACCGTGCTGCCGGACGTCGTCAAGCGTTACCGGCAGGCCATGTTCCCGGGCGTACTGCGGGCTGGCATAGAGCCGGAGGAAGTAGTTGGACAGGAAGATGGGCTGCGCGTTGCTGACGTCGAGATTGCCCACCACCACTTCGAGGTCCACGCCGGAGCGGTTCTGGCTCACCTTCCGCGTGGCGCTGAGCATTTCAACGTTGAGCAGCGGATGCTGGCGCTGCAGCCGGACGAGCGCCGGAGCGACAAATTCGGCGCCGAACCCGTCGGGGGTGCTGATCCGGACCAGGCCCGAGAGCACGTCCTCGGAGTGTGCGATCCGGTTCGTGAGCGCACCGAGGGTACCCTCGATCGCCTCGGCGGCCGCCACGGCCTCGCCGCCCAGGTCCGTTAGTTCCCAGCCGTGCGGGCTCCGCTCGAGGGTGCGCCCGCCCAGCTGCTTGTCCAGCGCCAGGATCCGGCGGGAGATGGTGGTGTGGGTGGTGCCGAGGGTTTCCGCCACGGCGTTGAACCGGCCCAGCCGGGCCACGGTCAGCAGGATGAGCAAGTCATCCGGACTTGGAAGCCGCCTCAAATCCACCATGACTCCTCTGGATCCCGGCATGTGCATCCATGCACATACCATCTGTAGTTTTTTGCCTTGATTGCACTGTAGCAGGGTGTGATGCTGGACACGGAACATCCGGCGCACGGCCGGATCACGGGCTGCCAGCGGCAGCCGCAGCAGGACGCACGCACGACGCAAAGCAAAGGAGCTTATGCCATGGCAGTAATCGCTTGGATCGGACTGGGGAACATGGGCGGGTCCATGTCGGTGAACCTCGCCAAGGCAGGCCACGACGTCCGCGGTTTCGACCTCAACACCGAGGCCGTTGCCGCCGCCACCGCCGGTGGCGTCAAGCCCGCCGGAAGCATCGCCGAAGCGGTCGACGGCGCCGACGTCGTCTTCACCATGCTCCCCAAGGGCGAACACGCCCGCGCCGTATACCTCGGCGAGGACGGCGTCCTGGCCCATGCAGACACGCGCACGCTGCTGGTGGATTCCTCCACGATCGACATCGCCTCCGCCCAGGCCCTGCACGACGCCGCTGCTGCCGCCGGGTTCCGCTTCGTCGACGCCCCCGTCTCCGGCGGCATGAGCGGCGCGAAGGCAGCCACCCTGACCTTCATGATCGGCGGCGAGACCGGCGCGGTGGCCGAGGCCACCGAATACATCAGGCCGATGGCCGCCAACATCATCCCCACCGGCGGCGGCACCACCGGCCAGGCCGCGAAAATCTGCAACAACCTCATGCTCTTCATCAACCTGGCCTCGACCGCGGAAGGCGCTGTCCTGGCCGACCGGCTCGGACTGGACAAGCAGGTCTTCTGGGACATCGCCTCCGTATCCTCCGGCGACAGCTGGGCGCTGCGCACCTGGTACCCGGTGGCCGGCGTCGTGCCCACCGCGGCGTCGAACAACGACTTTGCCCCCACCTTCACCACCGAGCTGGCCAACAAAGACATCGGACTCGCCATCAGCGCCGCGCGGGACACCGGAACCCCGCTGGAAATCGGCGAGCACGTCCAGCAGCTCTTCCAGCGCCTCATCGACTCCGGCAACTCCGGCATGGACTGCTCCGCGATCGTCAAGCTGGTCGACGGCACCCTCGACTCCGCCAAGTAAGCCCCCCGCATCCTTTAGAAAGAGACCCACCCCATGGAACGCATTCCGCACTTCATCAACGGCGCCCTGATTTCCGACGCCGAGCGCTACGGTCCCGTCTTCAACCCGGCCACCGGCGAGCAGGAAAAAGAGGTCGCCCTCGCCTCCGCATCCCGCGTCGAGGAGGCCATCCAGGCGGCCCGCGCCGCCCTGCCCGGCTGGCGCGCCACAAGCCTCGCCAAGCGCACCACCATCTTCTTCAAGGTCCGTGAACTGCTCATGCAGCGCCGGCCCGAACTCGCCGCCCTGCTGACCAGCGAACACGGCAAGGTCCTCTCCGACGCCGAGGGGGAGATCACCCGCGGCCTGGAGAACATCGAATTCGCCACCGGGCTGTCCCACGCGCTCAAGGGTGAACGCTCCGAACAGGTCGCCGGCGGCGTCGACGTCCACTCGGTGCGCCAGCCCGTCGGAGTGGTCGCCTGCATCACGCCGTTCAACTTCCCGGCCATGGTGCCCCTGTGGATGATCGGCAGCGCCCTGGCCTGCGGTAATACAGTGCTGCTCAAGCCCAGCGAAAAGGACCCGTCCTCCGCGATCTTCATCGCCCAGGTCTTCGCCGAGGCCGGCCTGCCAGCCGGTGTCCTCAACGTCGTCCATGGCGACAAGGAGGCCGTCGACGTGCTCCTCGAACACCCCGACGTCAAGGCCATCAGCTTCGTCGGTTCGACGCCCATCGCCCAGTCCATCTACAAGCGCGCCGCCGACCACGGCAAGCGCGTGCAGGCCCTGGGCGGTGCGAAGAACCACATGGTGGTCCTGCCGGATGCGGACCTGTTCATGGCCGCCGATGCCGCCGTCTCCGCCGCTTACGGCTCCGCGGGTGAGCGCTGCATGGCCGTCAGCGTCCTGGTCGCCGTCGGGAACATCGCCGACGAGCTTGTCGGGGCGATCACCACCCGGATGGGGACGCTGAAGATCGGGCCCGGCACCGACCCGGCCTCGCAGATGGGTCCCCTCATCACCGCGGAGCACCGCGACAAGGTTGCTTCCTACGTCGCCGGCGCGGCCGAGGAAGGCGCCACCGTGGTGGTGGACGGCCGGGAGCAGAAGTTCGACTCCAACGGCTTCTTCATCGGCGTCAGCCTGGTCGACCACGTCAAGCCCGGCATGAAGGTCTACGACGACGAGATCTTCGGCCCGGTCCTGTCCGTGGTCCGTGTCGAGACCTACGCGGACGCCGTCAGGCTCGTCAACGACAACGAGTTCGGCAACGGCGTGGCGATCTTCACCCGCGACGGCGGCGCCGCACGCCAGTTCGAGTTCGACGTCGAGGCCGGCATGGTGGGCGTGAACGTGCCCATCCCGGTACCCGTGGGGACCTTCTCCTTCGGCGGCTGGAAGAACTCACTCTTCGGCGACACCCACATGTACGGCCCGGAGAGCATCCGCTTCTACACCCGCGGCAAGGTGGTCACCACCCGCTGGCCGGACCCGTCCACCTCGGTGATCGACCTCGGTTTCCCCCAGGTCGACTGACACCCCCCCCAAAGCAACGCGGGGTCACCTACGGCCCATCCGCCCGGCGGAATGGGCCGTAGGTGACCCCGCGTTGGTTGGAGCCTTGGGACTAGAGTGGGCAGCCAGGGACACCCCGGCTCCAGGAGGCATTGTGACCACGCTCGTCAACCGCCCCAACACGGCATTGCTCGTCGTCGACATGCAGCTCGGCGTCGTCGCGGATGCCTACCGCCGCGACGACGTCATCGCGACCATCGCCGCCCTCGTGGAGAAGGCGCGCGGCGCCGGCGTGGACGTCGTCTGGGTGCAGCACAGCGGCGAAGAACTCCCGCGCGGCAGCGACGGCTGGCCGTATGTGCCGGAGCTTGTGCGGCGCGATTCGGAGCCGCTCGTGCCGAAGGAGTACAGCGACGCGTTCGAGGCGACCGACTTGGAGTCCGTGCTCGCCGATCGCGGCATCGGCCGCTTCTTCCTGGCCGGCGCGCAGACCGACGAGTGCATCCGTTCGACGCTCCACGGCGGGATCACCCGCGGCTACGACGTCACGCTGGTCGCGGACGCGCACACCACCGAGGACTCGAGCGAATTTGGCGCGCCGCCGCCTGAGCTGGTGGTGGCCCACACCAATTTGTACTGGCAGTACCACCGGGCCCCCGGGAGGAAGGCAGGAACGGTCAACGCGGCCGACGTCGACTTCGCTAGCCCTTCATGATGTCCGCGCGCTGGGCCATGTAGTCCTCCATGGACAGCTCGCCCTCGCTGTACCGCTGGTCCAGTTCCGCGAGCTTGCGCGCCCGGAAGCCCTGCGGGGCCGACGGCGGAGCAGGCACCGCCGGGCCTGCCGGCTGCGGATTGTTGGGCTGCGGCGGGGTGGACTGGCCGCCGTTGAACTGCTGCGGATCCTGCTGCTGGAAGGGCCGGTTGCCGGGGTACTCCGGGCTGTCCTCGTAGGGGACAGGGGCCGGGTAGGACTGCCCGCCCGGATACGGCTGGCCCGGGTAGGGCTGGCCTGCCGGCGGCATGGGCTGCTGCGGGGCGCCGAGCTGGCCGAAGCCGCCGTAGTAGTCCCGCTGGGTGAAGCCGTCACGCGGCTGCTTGCTCTGCTGGCCCGGGTAGTTTCCGGCACCGCCTCCGGGAGTGTCTCCGGGGAACTGCCCGAACTGCTCCGGCCCGCCGGTCATGCCCTGGTTCTGGTTTCGGCCGCGCACCGACTTCTTGTAATAGCGCATCGCCATCGGGATCAGGAATGACAAAACGATGATCCAAAAGAACAGACTGTTCACGGTACCGGGCCTCTCAGGAAGTGTTCTTCCAGACTAACGCCCACACCCTGTCCACAGTGCCCGGGGGCCCGTGGCCGCGAGTGCCGGGCCGGCCGGCGTTGCTTAGGAGGGGACGGGTTCCCCGGCGCCGGGCGGGCCTTCGCCCGAGCCCAGCGGCATCCCGGGGCCGAATACCGGCCCCGGGAGGGGGCGCTTGGCCGTGACGCCATCGCCGGAGGAACGGTGCCGGATCCGCCGGACCACCCACGGCACAAAGTGCTCGCGCGCCCACACCAGATCCCCGGACCGGGCCTGCCGCCAGCTGCGCGGCGGCAGGGGCTTGGGGGAGAGCGGCTCCAGGGTGTGCTCGACGTTGAGGGAATCCAGGACCATGGCCGCGATCGTGTGGTGGCCCAGCGGCGAGAAGTGCAGGCGGTCCGCATCCCACATTTGCGGATCATTGAGCTGCCGCAGCGACCACATGTCCGCAATGATGGCGTCGTGGCGGGCCGCGATGGTGCGGAGGTTCTCGTTGTAGATGGCCACCTTGCTGCGGACCCGGCCCAGCACGGACGAGCCGGTGTCGGGACCGTTGAAGAGGACCACCGTGGCACCGGCCAGGCTCAGGATCTGCACTACCGAGTCCAGCTTCTCGGCCAGGGCATCCGGATCCCCGCCGGGGCGGATCAGGTCGTTCCCGCCGGCGGACAATGTCACAAGATCAGGCCGGAGCGACAGGCAATGTGCCAGCTGCTGGTCCACGATCTGCTGCAGGAGCCGGCCCCGGACGGCCAGGTTGGCGTAGGCGAACCCCTCGTGCCCGCGGCTCAACTCCTCGGCCACCCGGTCCGCCCAGCCCCGGTGTCCGCCCGGACTCGCCGGCTCGGGATCACCGATGCCCTCCGTGAAGGAGTCACCCATGGCCACGTAACGGGTCCAGGGGTGGGCGACGGCGTTGTCGGGGGAGTTCTCGATGGCCTCGGTTTCATTCACCTTCATATGGTGCACTCTTCCTGCAAAGCTACGCCACCGTAAGTTGTTACTTCCGGGTAACTGTAAGAATGGAGCCATGACTCAAGCCGCTGCCTTCCCCGCCCCCGTTGTCCTATGGTCCAAGCCCGAGGAGGAGCGCGCCGGCAAGCCGCTCCTGGTCCTGCTGCACGGCTACGGCGCCAACGAACGGGACCTCCTGAGCCTGGCGGACCTGTTGCCCGGGGAGTTTGTGGTGGCCTCGTTGCGTGCCCCGATGGTTTCCGGCCCCGGCTTCACATGGTTCCCGCTGACGGCGTCGATCGGCTACTCCCTCGACGCGGTCAAGGACGCCGCCTCGTATGTGGAGGACTGGCTCGACTCGGTCCGGTCGAACCACCCCTCCGTGACGCTGTTGGGTTTCTCGATGGGAATGGCGCTGGCCACCACGTTGCTGCGGCGGCGCCCCGCTGACTATGCCGCCGTCGTCGGGCTGTCCGGCTTCGCGGTCGACGCCGGCGCGGACCCCAGCTTCCGCGACGCCGAACTGGACGGAACGGTGCCGATGTTCTGGGGCCGTGACCAGCAGGATCCGGTGATCACGCCGGACAAGGTCGAGTACACCATGGGCTGGGTGCGCAAGCACGTGAAGCTCACCAAGGTCCTCTACACCGGGATGTGGCACGGCATCAACCAGCAGGAAATCGGGCACGTCTCCGAGTTCCTCACCCACGGGGTGCTGACCACGTAACCGCACGACGCCGGGCGGCTTCCGCCCGGCGTCCAACTCCGGGTCTAGGCTCCGGCGGGAGTGCTGATCCGGACTGTCCGGCCATTCACGGTGACAGTGTCGCCGTGGTGGAGCTGGCGGCCGCGGCGCTCATCGATCTCACCGTTGACCTTGACGAGTCCGCCCTTGATCAGCTCCGCCGCCTCCACACCGTCCTCGACCAGGCTGGCCAGCTTCAGGAGCTGACCGAGCCGGATCATGTCGTCGCGGATGGGGATCTCTTCAATTTCCGGGTTGCTCATACAAGCAATGATGCCTGACGAAAGGTGGCAGCAATGACGCACACACCCAGGCTCCCGTTCCTCGCCGGGCTGCCCCTCGCAGTGGCCGCGGGGCTGCTGATGCCCGTGCAGGGCAGGATCAACGGCGCCCTCGGGACGGCGCTCGCGGACGGGATCGCTGCCGCGGTGGTGAGTTTCACCACCGGGCTGGTGCTGATGACCGTAATTTCCCTCGCGCTGCCCGGAGGCCGGGCCGGGCTGGCGCGGATCCTGCCGGCAGTCCGTGAACGCCGGTTCCCGCCCTACTACCTGCTGGCCGGCTGCATCGGCGGGTTCTTCGTCTTCGCGCAGTCCTTCACCATCGGCCTGCTGGGCGTCGCCCTGTTCACCGTCGCCACCGTGACCGGGCAGACCCTCAGCGGCCTGCTGGTGGACCGGATGGGCATCGGACCGGCCGGCAGGAGATCCATCACCGGGATCCGGGTGATCGGCAGCATCCTGACCGTCGCCGCCGTCGCCTGGGCCGTCTCGCCGCGGTTCTCCGGCGCGGGAGCCGGGCCGGCGGAGCTGCTGGTCCCGGTGATCCTTCCCGTGCTGGCCGGCTTCCTGATGAGCTTCCAGCAGGCCATGAACGGCACCGCCGCGGTGCACTACGGCACCCCCATCGCGGCGACCCTGATGAACTTCATCGCCGGCGCGGTCCTGCTCTGGGCCGCCTGGCTGGTCAAGATCGCCGTCGCGGGGCCCGGCAACGCGCTGCCGGGCCAGTGGTGGTACTACCTTGGTGGACCCCTGGGCTGCGTCTTTATCGGCGTCGGTGCCCTGCTGGTCCGCAGCCTGGGCGTGCTGGTCACCGGACTCGGGATGATCGCGGGCCAGCTTCTGGGCTCCCTGGGGCTGGACCTGGCGTTCCCCGGACCCGGCACCGTGGTGGAGCTGCCCACCGTGCTCGGGACCCTGCTGACCCTTGGAGCGATTGTGCTCGCGAGCCTGCCCTGGCCCCGGGGCGCCATGCGCCGGGGCCGCTGACGCGGCCGGGGCCATCCACCGCCGGCGGCGCCGGGGACCAACGGGCCGGTAGGCTAGGAGACGCAGCGTCCTGCACCGCCAACATTGAGCACCTCTGCTCGGCTGTGTGCCTGCTGCGTCAGCTTGTTTTGCGTTTAGTTTTTGCGTTTTGTAGTGCCCCGTCCGGCAACCAGCCGGGGTCCCGGGGCTGAGACCGCGGACCGCACCCAGCGGCCCTGTAGAAAGTGGAGTTCCCATGGCAGCAAAATCCGTCCTCGACCAGATCATTTCCCTCGCCAAGCGCAGGGGTTTCGTATTCCAGGCCGGTGAAATCTATGGTGGCTCGCGTTCTGCCTGGGACTACGGGCCCCTCGGCGCCGAGCTGAAGGAAAACATCAAGCGCCAGTGGTGGCAGTCCGTGGTCCGCGGCCGCGAAGACGTCGTCGGCCTGGACTCCTCCGTCATCCTGCCCCGCCAGGTCTGGGAAGCCTCCGGCCACGTCGACGTGTTTTCCGACCCGCTGGTCGAGTGCCTCTCGTGCCACAAGCGCTACCGCGCTGACCACCTCGAGGAAGAATACGAGGAGAAGAAGGGCCGTCCCGCCGAGAACGGCCTCAAGGACATCGCCTGCGCCAACTGCGGCACCCGGGGCGAATGGACCGAGCCCCAGGAATTCTCCGGCCTGCTCAAGACCTACCTCGGCCCGGTGGCCAGCGAAGAGGGCCTGCACTACCTGCGCCCCGAGACGGCCCAGGGCATTTTCGTCAACTTTTCCAACGTGCTCACCACGTCCCGCAAGAAGCCCCCGTTCGGCATCGGCCAGATCGGCAAGTCCTTCCGCAACGAGATCACCCCGGGAAACTTCATCTTCCGCACCCGTGAGTTCGAGCAGATGGAGATGGAATTCTTCGTCGAACCCGGCACCGACGAGCAGTGGCACCAGTACTGGATGAAGGAGCGGATGTCCTGGTACACCGGCCTCGGCATCCGGGAAGAGAACCTGCGCTTCTTCGAGCACCCGCTCGAGAAGCTCAGCCACTACTCCAAGGGCACCACGGACATCGAATACCGTTTCGGCTTCCACGGCTCGGAGTGGGGGGAGCTTGAGGGCGTCGCCAACCGCACCGACTTCGACCTCTCCACGCACTCCAAGGCCTCCGGCCAGGATCTTAGCTACTTCAACCAGGCCACCAACGAGCGCTACACCCCGTACGTGATTGAACCGGCCGCCGGCCTCACCCGTTCCTTCATGGCGTTTATGATCGACGCCTACACCGAGGACGAGGCCCCCAACGCCAAGGGCGGCGTCGACATCCGCACCGTGCTCAAGCTCGATCCGCGTCTGGCCCCGGTCAAGGCAGCCGTGCTGCCGCTGAGCCGCAACGAGGACCTGTCCCCGAAGGCCAAGGACCTCGCCGCCCGGCTGCGCAAGAACTGGAATATCGAGTTCGACGACGCCGGCGCGATCGGCCGCCGCTACCGCCGCCAGGACGAGATCGGCACCCCGTTCTGCATCACCGTGGACTTCGAGACCCTGGATGACCAGGCCGTCACGATCCGCGAACGCGACACCATGAGCCAGGAACGCGTCTCCCTGGACAAGGTGGAGGGCTACCTGGCCGCACGGCTGATCGGCGCCTGACCATGGCGATCGCATACCGTGAATGGCGCGACGGCGATGACCTCGCCCTGCTCGAAATCTGGGGCGGGCCCGAAACCGAGCAGGCCCGGCAGTTCCGCGGCACGCTGGCACCGTCGGGCAACGCGCCGTGGCGGCGCTGCATCGTGGCCGAGGACGTCGTCGACGGCGTGGCCATCCCGGTCGCGGCCGGAGTGGTCCACGAGGCCTCGCTGCATCCGGAACGGCTCTGGGCCTATGTCGAGGTCGATCGGCTCCACCGCCGCACCGGCGTCGGCTCCACGCTGCTGACCATGCTGCGGCACGAGGCGGCGCAGTCGCCGTCCGGCGTCACCCGGCTCCGGACCAAGGTGGAGCCGGGCACCCCCGGCGCGGCCTTCGCCGAGGCGGCAGGCCTGGCCCCGATCCAGCGGTCCCGGCTGGTCGTCGTCGAGCCCGGCGCGCTCAAGCTGCCCGTCTTCGGCGACGGTTCGGAGGCTGCCGCGTCCGAGCAGGTCGAGGACCTGGCCACCGGTTCGGTGGAGCTCAGCGACGTCGTGGGCCGGTACTACACGGCCGTGCACGGCTGGGACAGCCCCGGCGAGCTCAGCATTGCCACTGTCCAGCGGTTGTTCCTCGACGAGCTCAGCGGGGCACACGGCGCGATTGTGCTGCGCGCCCCGAAGGCCAGCGCTTTCGGCCAGGGCGTGCCCGCCAGCAGGAAGGGCCGGCTGGAGGCCTTTGCCATCAGCTACGCGGAACTCGCCCCTTCAGGGGACAACGCGGCGGGTGCGGGCGCGCCCGCCGGCCAGCCCACCGACGTGTTCCTGGGCCATGATCCGAAACTCTCCGCGGACGAGGCCCAGGCCGCTGTCCGGGACCTGCTGGCGCTGATTGCGTTCCAGCACCCGGTCCTGCTGGAACTGGACGACTCGATGGAGGCGCTGCGCGCCGTCGTCGAGCCTCTGCTGGAGAGCGGCAAGGCCCGCGTCCAGGGCGCTGAGACCCTGGTGGTCTCCGACCCGGCGTAAAGCCCTTTAACCCAGCTGACCCGCAGTTGTGGCCGTTATGAAGCGTGAAAACGGCCACAGCTGCGGGTCAGTTGCGCTTACAGCTACTTGCCCGGCGGCATCACCGGCGGAATGAAGTCGAACGTCTCCCCGAGCAGCCAGACGAGCAGCAGCACCACCGGCAGGTGGAACACGAACTGCAGGAACGTGAAGCCGACCAGGTCGCGGGCCCGCAGCTTCAGCACCGCAAGCAGCGGGAGCATAAAGAACGGGTTGATCAGGTTCGGCAGGGCTTCGGCGATGTTGTAGATCTGCACCGTCCAGCCGAGGTTCATCTGGACATCGGTGGCGGACTGCATCACGTACGGCGCCTCGACGAGCCACTTGCCTCCGCCCGAGGGGACCAGCAGGCCCAGCAGGGCCGTGTACAGCGCGATGACGACGGCGAATCCGCCGCCGCTGCCGATGTCCGAGAAGAACTCGGCCAGGTGCGCTGAGATGGTCATGCCGCCGTGGCCGGTGGCCTTGGTCAGGATCGCGGCCATCGCGGCGTAGAGCGGGAACTGGACCAGGATGCCGGCGGTGGCCGGGACGGCCTTGGTGACGGCCTGGAGGAAGTTCCGCGGGGTGCCGTGCAGCACCAGGCCCAGGATCAGGAACACCAGCAGGTAGCCGTTGAGGCTGCTCACCACGGTCAGGAAGGGCTTGGTCAGGAACTGCGAGACCAGCCAGCCCAGGGTCAGGATGCCGGCCAGGATCGGCAGAATCATGCTGTATTCAAGCCATTCGCCCGGGCGGGAGCGCGGCGCCGGTTCGCTCGGTTCGTCGTCGAGGTCGACGCCGAGGTCCGCTGCGGTGCGGATTGACCCGCCCTGGGGGGCCGAGAAGTGCGCGATCACCGTGGTGAGGGCCATCAGGATGGCCAGGGTCAGCAGTGACTGCCAGGTGAAAATCGTGGTGCCGAAGTCCAGGATGCCGGTGATCTTCAGCAGGGCCGGCGGCAGCGACGCGGCGGTGGCCTGCAGTTGCGCCGCGGAGGAGGACAGGCCGAGCGCCCAGACCGCGCCGAGGCCCATAAACGCTGCGGCGCCGAGCGCGCGGTAGTCCACGGTCAGGTCCTTGCGGCGGGCGATGGCGCGGGCCAGCAGGCCGCCGAAGATCAGGCTCAGGCCCCAGTTGAGGAAGGAGACCGACATCGACATCAGCGCCACGAAGCTCACGGCGGTGCGTGCGGTGGCCGGGATGAGGGCCAGCCGGTTGATCAGTTTGGCCACGGGCGGGGAGGTCGCCACGACGTAGCCGGTCAGCACCACCATGGCCATCTGCAGGGTGAACGCGGTCAGGTCCCAGAAACCGTTGCCGAAGGAATCGGCGATTGACTGGGGCGAGGCGCCGATGGCCAGGGCGGCCACAGCGATGATGATGACGCCGGCCAGGGCGAAGATGTAGGCGTCCGGGAACCACTTCTCGGTCCACGCCGCCATCCGTTGGGCTATTCGGGCGAGACCGCGTTCTTCGCCGATGCCGCTTTTCGTCAGGACTGTGTTTGCCACAGAGGAGTACCTCTCCATTGAGTGCGATTTTGTACCCGATGGAGCTTAGTCAAGACGATCGCGGTATCCGGGCTTATCGGCGCCGGCCGCCTGCGCGCCGCGGGCCTTCGGCCTCGTCCAGCCGCTGGCGCTCTTCCTCGGTGGGGGCTCCGCCGCCAAGCTCCGCCGGCATCCACCACGCGCCCGGGGCCGGCGCCAGGGGAAAGTCCGCGATGCAGGCGTCGATGCCGGCCTGGAGGGTTGCGCGCAGCGATTCGGTGGCGGCCTGGGTGTCCATGGGCGGGTGGACGTGGACCGGTTCGCCGACGTGCATCCGGACGGGGGCCCGCCAGGTGCGGGCCGGGGAGAAACCGTGATGGCGGGTCATCAGCCGGTGGGCGCCCCAGACGGACACGGGGATGATGGGCACCCCTGCCTCGGCGGCCATCCGCACGGCGCCGGTTTTGCACTCGCGCACCCGGAAACTGCGGCTGACCCCGGCCTCCGGCAGGATCGCGATGTACTCGCCCTCGCGGAGTTTCTGCACGGCAGCGTCGTAGGCGTGGGAGCCTGTCCCGTACCCGACGACGACGTGCCCGGCGGCGCTGATGGCGGGGCCGGCGAACCAGTGGTCGGCCGCACCCTGCGTGACCAGGAAACGCATCCGGGACCTGTCGTGCCCCCACAGCAGGAGTTCGGCGAACGCGAAGTCGAGGTACCCGAAGTGGGTGATGGCGACGACGGCTCCCCGGCCCGGGAGCACGCCGCGGGACGAGCCGTGGGGCGGGCTGTGCGGGCCCTCGCCGCGGGACTCCGGCGCCGGGAGGTGCTCCTGTCCGGTGACGATGACCCGGATCCGGAACAGCCGGCGTAAAGCCAGCCCGGTGCGGACTATGACGCGGTAGAAGCGGTCGTTGGGCCGGGGCCGCCAGGGCACGTCAGCGCCGGCCCGGATGGCGGCTGCCCGTTTGCTGTCCGCCGTTGCGGGGACGGCGGGGCGGCAGCGGCAGGAAGCCCGACGTCGATTCGACGTATTCCTTGTAGCCGGGGCGGGCGGACATGGCCTTCTCGGTGAGCGGCTTGCCGGATTTGCCGGCGAGCAGCCAGATCATCAGGGCGGGGGAGAGGACCGTCAGGACCCCCGGCCAGGAATCGGCGGCGATCAGGAAAATCCCGGTCCAGACGGCGGCGTCGCCGAAGTAGTTCGGGTGGCGGGTGTACCGCCAGAGCCCCGTGTTGAGCACGGTGCCGCGGCGGGACGGATCGTCCTTGAACTGCGCCAGCTGCCAGTCGCCGACTGTCTCGAAAACGAACCCTACGGCCCAGGACAACACGCCCAGCCACGCCAGCCAGCCCAGGCTTCCGGTGCTGAACATCCCCACCTGGACGGTGAGCGAGACGAAGAACAGGATCACGCCCTGGGGCAGGTAGACCTTGCGTAGGGCATAGGTGTTGCGGGACCCGGGGGCGGAGGAGAGCATGTCCACGTAGCGGGGATCCTCGTGCCCGCCGCGGGCCCGGAGGCCGATGTGGAGGGCGAGGCGGATGCCCCACACCGCCACGAGTGCCAGCAGCAGGAGTCGGCGGCCGCCGTCGCCGTGTCCGGCCGAGAGGAACCAGGAGATGGCGGCCACGACGACGAAACCGAAGCCCCAGACGGTGTCGATGACTGAGTGGCGGCTCTGGCGGACGGCGACGGCGAAAGTGACGGCCAGCAGCCCGGCGAGACCCGCCGCCACCCACGGGAGGCTGGCCAGGAAAGCGTTCAGCGGAAAGTCCGGCATCACAGCACCACCGGGAGGCTGGCGCCGGCGGCCGGAATGAGGCTGCGGAACGAGTCGGCGCTGCCCTTGAGGTCCCGCCCTGAGGTTCCGGCGAAGGCGTCGAGGATGAAGCCGTTGGCGAGTGAGTTCCACAGGCCCACCCGGCGGACCATAAAGTGACCGGCGCCCTTGAGGGCGACGTAGTCCACGGACTCCGCGACGCCGTCGGCCCGGCGGGCGTAGGCGAGCGAGTTCGCGGGGCTGGTCCAGCGGTCCTCGGTGCCATGGACGATCAGGATCCGGCGGCCGGCCACGCGTTCCACCGGGGTTTCAGCATTGAGCCAGGGCGCGAGGGCGGCGACGGCTTCCACCTGGGGATGGTCGGCAACGCAGAGTGCGGTCAGGCCGCCCATCGAGTGGCCGAGGAGGTAAATCGGGACCCCGGGGTGTTCGCGGCTGATGTGGGAGAGCGCCCACTGGGCGTCCTGGACAGGGGACATGTCCGCCCCGTTCCAGCCCCGGTACCGGTTCCGGAGGGTCCAGACGGCCAGGCCGTGGGCGCCGCCTCCCGTGTGGAGGGCCCGGGCGAAGGGCAGCATCCGGGCCGGGCTCAGGTGCCTGCCGCGCACCGATTCGAAGCTGTTGGACCGCCCGCCGTGCAGGACCAGGGCGACTCCCCGGGTTTCCCCGGAGGCTCCGGCAATGCTCAACATGGCCTTGGCGGCTGCCCCGGGGCCCGCCACCCCAGGTCCGCGGTCGTCTATCTTGCGTATGGCCACGCCGTATCCTCCACGTCTCGTCCGTCACTTCCAACCATAGGGCGCTGTGCCCGCAGTTCAAGCTGTTCCCCTGCGGACGGTGCACTACAACCCGTTCGCAGGGGGACATGCCCACAGGACATTCGGAGCGGTGCCCTGGAAAGATTGGGTTTGGCCGGTTGCCGTGTGCCGGTTGCTGTGCGCCGGGGTGCCGTCATGCGTCATGACGGCGCCGCGTCATCAGGAGGCGGCGGAACGCCGTAAAGTCTTCGGCATGAGGTTGAACTGCTGATGGGCGCCGGACATTCACACACCCCGCAAGGGCACTCGGATCCGACGCCCCTGGCGCTCGCCGCCCGGAAGAAAGCCAACTTGATCCTGGCCGCCATCCTGATCCCGCTGACGCTGCTGACGCTCGTGGCGATGGCGCTGCTGTGGCCCTCGGGCAGCAAAGAAGGCATCACGCTCGCCAGCCCCTACGCCGCCGCGCCCGGCGTCACCTTCGACACCGGGAAGATCCAGCGCGTTGTCACCGGCAGCTGCATGGACGGCACCCAGCAGGGACAGGCCGCCGCGGACGCAGCCCCGCAACAGGGGGCGGAGTGCACTTTTGCGTTCACGGACCCGGACAAGGGCGGCAACCCCGTCAAAGTGGTCATCAACCCCGACGTCGCCAAATCCCACGGCGTGAAGCCCGGCGACAACATCCGCTACCTGAACCTCTCCAAGGCCCAGGGCGCCGCCGCCCAGGGCACGCCGGCCTATGTCTTCGTCGACTTTGTCCGGACCATGCCCATCATCTTCCTCGCGGTGCTGTACGCCGTCGTCGTGATCGCGGTGGCGCGCTGGCGCGGGCTGCGCGCGCTGATCGGACTGGTCGGGGCCTACGGCGTGCTGGTCAGCTTTATGCTGCCGGGCCTCGTGGAAGGCAAACCCCCCCTGCTGCTGGCGCTGGTGGGGTCCACGGTGATCATGATCGGGGTGCTCTACTTCGCCCACGGCTTCTCCGCCCGGACTTCGACGGCGCTGCTGGGCACCATATTCGGGCTCGCCATCACCGCGCTGCTGGCGGCGTGGGCCACCGACGCCGCCAACCTCGCCGGCGTCGGGAGCCACGATTCCGCCACCCTCGCGAATATCTCCGACAACATCTCCATCTCCGGCATCATCCTGTGCGGCCTCATCATCTCCGGCCTCGGCGTCCTGAACGACGTGACCATCACACAGTCCTCGGCCGTCTGGGAGCTGTGGGAACTGGCCCCTGAGACGTCCGCCCGACAGCTGTTCACCTCCGCCATGCGGATCGGCCGGGACCACATCGCCTCCACCGTCTACACCATCGCGTTCGCCTACGCCGGTGCCGCGCTGCCCGTGCTGATCCTGGTGATGCTGTACGAGCGGCCGCTCGGGGACGCCCTGACCAGCGCCGAGCTCTCGGAGGAAGTGATCCGCACCCTCGTGGGGTCCGTCGGGTTGGTCCTGGCCATCCCGGTCACGACGCTGATCGCGGTACTCGTCGTCAAGGCGACCGGGATGACCACGCGCGGCCGCGGCGCAGCCGGGGGAGAGGCAGCCCCCGCCGTCACCGCGGTCGACGCCGCGGTCGACGCCGTCGCCCCCGACGGTGCCTTCGAACCGGCGCCGGGCGGGCGCCGCGGGCGGCGTGCCGCCTTACGTGACTGACGCCGGTTTTTCCACATAGCGACCGCGGATCCGGCCGATTTGCCCGGATTTGAGACAATGAACGGGTGACTGTTGTAGCTACCCCACCCGCCCCCAAGCTGGAACTCCCGCCCCTGAAGCTGGGCCCCCTCACGGTGGACACCCCCGTGATCCTGGCTCCCATGGCGGGCATTACCAACTCCGCGTTCCGCAGGCTCTGCCGTGAATACGGCGGCGGCCTGTACGTCGCGGAGATGGTCACGTCCCGTGCCCTCGTGGAGCGGACGCCGGAATCCCTGCGCATCATTTCGCACGACGACGACGAGAAAGTCCGCTCCGTCCAGCTCTACGGCGTGGACCCCGTCACCGTCGGCCAGGCCGTGCGGATGCTTGTAGAGGAAGACCGCGCCGACCACATCGACCTCAACTTCGGCTGCCCGGTGCCCAAGGTGACCCGGCGGGGCGGGGGTTCGGCCCTGCCCTGGAAGATCGACCTGTTCACCTCGATCGTCCGGACCGCCGTCAAGGAAGCCTCCAGGGGCAACGTCCCGCTGACCATCAAGATGCGCAAGGGCATCGACGAGGACCACCTCACCTACCTTGACGCCGGCCGGATCGCCCGCGATGCCGGGGTTGCCGCCGTCGCGCTTCACGGCCGCACCGCCGCGCAGTTCTACTCCGGCCAGGCCGACTGGTCCGCGATTGCCCGCCTGCGCGAAGCGCTGCCGGACATTCCGGTGCTCGGCAACGGCGACATCTGGTCCGCTGAGGACGCCATCCGCATGGTCCGCGAAACCGGCGTCGACGGTGTGGTGGTGGGCCGCGGCTGCCAGGGCCGCCCGTGGCTGTTCGGTGACCTCATGGCCGCCTTCGAAGGCAGCGACGAGCGGCACAAACCGGACATGGGGCAGGTGGCGGAAAGCGTGTACCGCCATGCCGAGCTGATGGTCGAAACGTTCGGCAACGATGAAGGCAAGGCGCTGCGCGAAATCCGCAAGCACATGGCCTGGTACTTCAAGGGCTACGTGGTCGGCAGCGAACTGCGGACCAAACTGGCGATGGTCACCAGCCTCGAGGTCCTCCGCGCAACACTGGACCAGCTGGACCTCGATTCGCCGTACCCCGGTGTTGACGCCGAGGGCCCCCGCGGCCGCGCAGGCTCGCCCAAGAAGCCCGCCCTGCCCAAGGACTGGCTGCTGGACCGGAACATGGACGCCGAGCAGTCACGCGAGATCTCCCACGCGGAACTGGACGTGTCCGGTGGCTGAAACCAGGACCACCGCGCCCGTGCTGGACGGCTATGTCGCCCGCGACTCCGCCCGCTGGGTGGAGGAGCGGGCCAAGTCCACGTACCGCTCCGACTTCGAACGCGACCGCGCCCGGGTGCTGCACTCCTCGGCCCTGCGCCGGCTCGGGGCAAAGACCCAGGTGGTGGCGCCGGACACCGACGACTTCGTCCGCACCCGCCTCACCCACAGCCTCGAGGTCGCCCAGGTGGGCCGCGAGCTGGGCCGTGCCCTGGGCTGCGACCCCGATGTTGTGGACACCGCCTGCCTCAGCCATGACCTCGGCCACCCGCCCTTCGGCCATAACGGCGAATCGGCCCTCAACGAGGTCGCCCACGGGATCGGCGGCTTCGAGGGCAACGCCCAGACGCTGCGCCTGCTGACCCGTCTCGAGCCCAAGGTCCTGGCCCCGGACGGGCGTCCCGCCGGGCTGAACCTCACCCGGGCCAGCCTCGACGCCGCGGCGAAGTACCCGTGGTCGGCCGCGAACGCCCCCATCATCCACGGCGTGCGGACCAGCAAGTTCGGTGCCTACGAGGACGACCTGCCGATTTTCGGCTGGATCCGCGAGGACGCCCCGGAGCGCCGCTCCTGCCTCGAGGCACAGGTCATGGACCTCGCCGACGACATCTCCTACTCCGTGCACGACGTCGAGGACGCGATCGTCGCCGGGCACTTCCAGCTGCGCTGGATGGACAACCCGGACCACCGCGCCCGGGTGGTCGGCTATGCGAAGCAGTGGTACCTGCCACAGAACGATCCCGCTGCGATTGATGCGGCCCTGGCCCGGCTGGAGGCCACCAGCGTGTGGGTGCGCGAGGCCGACGGCAGCCGCAAATCGATGGCAGCGCTCAAGGACATGACCAGCCAGCTGATCGGCCGGTTCTGCCAGAGTGCGCTGGCGTCCACCCGCGCCGTGTACGGCCCGGAGAACCTGACCCGCTACAACGCGGAGCTGATCGTTCCGGACGAGACCGTGATGGAAATCGCGGTCATGAAGGGCCTTGCCACCACCTTCGTGATGACCACCGAGCACCGGCAGCCCATCTACGAACGCCAGCGCGAGGTCCTGCACGCCCTCGTCACGGCACTGAGCGCCACCGGCGACCGCCATCTGGAGCCGATGTTCGCGGCCGACTGGCGCGACGCGGAGGACGACGGCGCGCGGCTGCGTGTCGTGATCGACCAGGTCGCGTCCCTGACCGACGGGTCCGCGCTGGCCATGTACGAGCGGCTCGTGGGCAGCCTGCCGTCACTGTGGTGACGGGACTGGTGACCTTGCCCGCAGTGACCTGCTTTGCGCCGATCCTGTCGTGGCGCGGTACTAGGATGGCACTGTGGCCGGCCTGATCAAACGTGAAGACATCGACGAAGTACGCCAGCGCACGGACATCAAGGAAGTCGTCGACGGCTATGTGACCCTCAAGGGCGCAGGGCTCGGTTCCTTCAAGGGCCTGTGCCCCTTCCACGACGAGCGTTCGCCCTCCTTTACTGTCCGTCCCCAGGTGGGCCGGTACCACTGCTTCGGCTGCGGCGAGGACGGCGACGTCATCTCCTTCGTCCAGAAACTGGACCACACGTCGTTCCACGAGGCCGTGGAAAAACTGGCTGCCCGGATCGGTTTCGAGCTCCGGTACGAGGACGGCGGCTCCGGCCCGAACCGCGAGGACGTCGGCCGGCGGCAGCGCCTGCTCGACGCCCACAAGGTCGCGGACGAGTTCTTCCGTGCCCAGCTGCTGACCCCCGCGGCCACCGAGGGCCGCAACTTCCTGCACGACCGCGGCTTCGACCGCACCGCAGCAGACCAGTTCGGTGTCGGCTACGCCCCGCAGGGCTGGGACTCGCTGCTCAAACACCTCCGCGGCCGGGGCTTCACCGACCCCGAGCTCAAGCTCACGGGAATGTTCTCCGAAGGTGGTCGGGGAATTTATGACCGGTTCCGCGGCCGGCTGATCTGGCCCATCCGCGACATCGCCGGCGAGACGATCGGCTTCGGCGCCCGCAAGCTCTACGAGGACGACCAAGGCCCCAAGTACCTGAACACCCCTGAGACCGCGCTCTACAAGAAGTCCCAGGTCCTCTACGGGATCGACCTCGCCAAGCGCAACATCGCCAAGGACCGCCAGATCGTCGTCGTGGAGGGCTACACCGACGTGATGGCCTGCCACCTGGCCGGGGTCACCACAGCCGTCGCCACCTGCGGTACGGCATTCGGCACCGAACACATCAAGATTGCCCGCCGCCTGCTCTCTGACGACGGCAGCGGCGGCGAAGTCATCTTCACCTTCGACGGAGACGCCGCCGGCCAGAAGGCGGCCTTGCGCGCCTTCGAAGAGGACCAGCGGTTCGTCGCGCAGACCTACGTGGCGGTGGAGCCCAACGGAGCGGACCCGTGCGAGCTGCGGCAGTCCAAGGGCGACGCCGCCGTCCGGGACCTCATCAGCACCCGCCGTCCCCTGTTTGAATTTGCCATCCGGGCCGCCCTGAAACGGCATAATCTGGACACGGTCGAGGGCCGAATCGCCGCCCTGCGGGAATCCGCCCCGGTTGTCGCCCAGATCCGCGACGCCGGCATCCGGCCCGGCTACGCCCGGGAACTGTCCGGCTGGCTGGGCATGCCGGTCGAGGAAGTCAGCCGCGCCGTGGGCGCGGCCGCCAAGCGCGCTGCACAGGCGCCGTCGGGCGGGGCCGGTTCCGGCCAGTTCCAGGGGCAGGGAAACGGTCTGGGACGCGGCCAGGGCTCAGGGTATGCGCCGGTGACCGGCGGGGGATCCGGGCCGGGCGTTGCCCCTTTGCCGCCGACGGCCGGGCTGCCGGCGTTCAAGCGCCCCGACCCGCGCGACCCCGTGGCGGCGATGGAACGGCAGGCGCTCGAGGTTGCCCTGCAGCAGCCCGGGATGCTGGAAGGTCAGACGTGGCAGCGTTTCTCCGAGGCGAGATTCTCGACGCCGGCGTACCTGGCCATCCACGAGGCCATCCGGGCCACCGGCCTGGCGTTCGCGGGTGACCCGGGGCGCTGGGTGGAACAGCTGCTGCAGGAGGTTCCCGAGCCGCTGCGCCCGTTGGTGTCCGAGTTGGCCGTCGTGCCGCTGCCCGCCAGCACCGCAGACGGCGTCCTGCGCTACTGCCGGGACATTCTGGCGCGCCTGTTTGAGCTGCAGATCACGAGGGTCAAGGCGGACAAGATGGGACAGCTCCAGCGTCTGGACGCCTCTTCCGACCCGGAGGAGTTCCAGCGGCTGAACCGCGAGCTGATGCAGCTGGAAATGCAGCGGCGGTCCCTGCGCTCGGAGGCCTGAGTTCCCCTCGCCGGTGGTCCCGTGCCTGCTGTCCCCGGCTTTTGACCCGTCCTTTTGTCCGGTGCGGGGTCAATTTCACTTCCCGGCCGGGTGTTTGCTAGGCTTATATCCGCTTCATTCCTCCTTAGCTCAATTGGCAGAGCATTCGACTGTTAATCGAAGGGTTGCTGGTTCAAGTCCAGCAGGAGGAGCGCGCAGTCCCCGTCCCGGGTCACCGGGGCGGGGACTTTTTTATACCCGGAGGGGGTATTGGCGGGATACTTCGGGGCGGGTGGCGGGCCGATTTCCTAAGCGGCAAAACCTTTGCTAAGGTCATACCTGCTTCATTCCTCCTTAGCTCAATTGGCAGAGCATTCGACTGTTAATCGAAGGGTTGCTGGTTCAAGTCCAGCAGGAGGAGCGGACAGGTCCCGCAGCCGGTGAACAACTGGCTGCGGGACCTTTTTTGTGCCCTCTTACGGCGGCATATCCCGTGCTCAGACGAAGTCCATCTCCACTTGCAGGAACCGCTCGGCCTCTGCCACGGCTGCCTGGAATGCTTCGAGCTCGGTGGGGGACTTGCGGGGTTCGCGCGGGTGCCATTCGTGCGGGCTGGAGTGGACCTGGGTGAAACCGCCGCCGGGCGGGGCGTAGAAGATGCCGAAGCGTTGCACGGGCCACTCAGGGGAGGTCTCGGGGGCGACCAGGAGCGCCGAATCGTAGGCCGGGTTGTACCACTGGGCGATCGGGCGCCGGCGGTCCTCGGTGAACAGGCCGGCCGCAAACAAGGCCGCCGACTGCTGGCTGGTCTGGCTGCACAGGCGATCCCACCACAGGGGCAGGATTCCGGTGTCGCACCGCTGCCACGTGGCTGGTAGGGATGGATGATCCTGCCAGTGGGGCACAACAACAACTTTATCGCCCGGTGTGGTGCCGCAACAGGGCCTGCAGCCATCTGCGCGGGCCGGGGGACATGCCCCGTGTTTGGGTTGGCGAGGGGACATGGTGCCTATATGCCCTTCCTTGGCTGCGGCCACTGGGCATGTCCTCCCGGGTGGGCCGCACGCTTCCCCGGCCGGGCGGGGGACATGCCCCGCTCTGCGGTTGGCGAATGGACGTAGTGCCTATATGCCCATTCCTGCGAGCCAAGGCTGGGCATGTCCCCCGGGTTCCTGCGAGCCAAGGCTGGGCATGTCCCCCGGGTTCGTGCGAGCCAAGGCTGGGCATGTCCCGCGGGGTTGGGGGCAGTGGTGCGGGAGGAAGGCTACTGGATCGCCGGGACCGTCCGGGGCCTGACCACGAGCCACAGGGCA
Organism: Pseudarthrobacter kochi; assembly: GCF_055412805.1. NCBI lineage: Bacteria > Bacillati > Actinomycetota > Actinomycetes > Micrococcales > Micrococcaceae > Pseudarthrobacter > Pseudarthrobacter kochi. The sequence continues at coordinate 179,936 of NZ_JBVAYV010000003.1, read as the reverse complement.
GCAGCGGCCAGGAAAATGCATGCGGCCTGGACTGCGCCCATCGGCGTGGCGGACGTGACGCCGAGCCAGCCCACCACCGGCGAAATAAGCCCCGCCATCAGGAAGGTGGCAGCACCAAGCAAGGAGGCAGCCGTTCCGGCCTGCGCCCCGTGCTTGGCCAGCGCCAGCACCTGCACGCAGGGGAACGTGAACCCGGCGCCGAGGATGTAGAACCACAGTGGAACCATCACGCCCCACAGCCCGAAGCCCAGCTGGTCGAAGATCACGATCAGCACGGCCATCGAGAACATCCACGCCGTGGAGCACGCCAGGATCCACTGCGGCGGGACCCGCCGGATGAGCCTCGAGCTGGTCTGCACGCCCGCGACGATGCCCAGCGAATTCACGCCGAAGAGCAGGCCGTATTGCTGAGGGCTGAAGCCATAAACATCCTGGAACAGGAACGGCGATGCGGAAAGGTACGTGAACAGCCCGGCGAAGTTCATGCCGCCCACCAGCAGCAGCCCCACGAAGATCCGGTCTCCGAATAGGACACCGTAGCGCTGACGCGCGGTCATGCCGGTCTTTCCGCGCAGTTCCCGGGGCAGCGTCTCGCGGACCACGAACACCGCGGCTGTGAGGACGCACATGCCGTACCCGGCCAGGAAGAAGAAGATTCCCGGCCACGGCATGAACAGCAGCAGCTGCGAGCCGATTACCGGGGCAAGGATCGGGGCCAGGCCGTTGACCAGGGCCATCCGGGAAAACATCCGCACCATGGCGAAGCCGCTGAACAAGTCCCGCACCATCGCCATGGCCACGACGCCGCCCCCCGCTGCACCGATGCCCATCAGCACCCGGAAGAAGCCCAGCGTCGAGATGTCGGTCGACAGGGCGGCGCCAAGGGAAGCGATGATGTGCACCGCCGTCGCCAGGATCAACGGCATCCGCCGGCCGAACTTGTCGCTGAGCGGCCCGACCACCAACTGGCCCAGCGCAAAGCCGATCGTCGTGCCGGTCAGCGTCAGCTGCACGGCCGCCTCCGAGACGCCCAGGCTCTCCTCCAGCGCTGGGAACGCCGGAAGATACAGGTCCACCGTGAACGGTCCCAGGGCGGTCAAGGCGCCGAGCATCAGTATGTAGAGCAGCTTGCGGCGGCGGCTCAGGGAATCGCCGGGATTGGTGTGTGTAGTCACAGAGGTCAATCCTAGGGCTCACGCCAGCCGGCCGGGCCGGTGGGTGGTGGCGCGCCACAGCCCGCGCCCGCGCCGCTGCCGGGAGCCTGAATGGTAGTTTTGACACCGGGGTCTGCATGAGCTGCGCAGACCGGCAAGCCCGCGGAAGCGGAATCACAGGTGTAACCAGTTAGGCGGGACCGATGAGCGGACGTCACAGCGGCGGGACAAACGGGGCGCTGCGCATTTCAGCGCTGCCCAGGACCCTGAAGCTGATCTTCAAATTGGCTCCGCGGCAGCTCAACGACGAGATTGCCCTGGCCAAGGTCGAGATCAAGCGCAAGGGCATCGAGGTCGGCGTTGCTGCCGCTGTACTCGCGGTTGCACTGGTCTTCGTCGCCTTCCTCGTGGTCGGCCTTATCGTCGCCGCCATCATGGGCCTCGCCACGATCATGCCCGCCTGGCTCGCGGCCCTGCTGGTCTGCGGTGTCTTCCTGCTGATCGCCGTGATCGCCGGCCTCGTGGGCGTCAGCAAGTTCAAGCAGGCCATGCCCCTGGTTCCGGCGGATACCATCCGCGGCCTCAAGCACGACCTTGGCATCGCCAAGGAGGGCTCTGCTTTCGATCCTGCCGTGCTGGATCCGGAGTCCGAGCAGTACAAGGCGGCCAAGGCTGCCAAGGCGGAGGCCGCCGCCAAGGCCAAAGCGGAGAAGGAGGCCAAGAAGGCCGCCGAGCCGGACGTCGGTCCGCCGCCCACGGAAGCGGAACTGCGACGCCGGCTCGACCAGCGCCGCGCCCACCTCACCGGCGTCCGCGATGAACTCAACGAGGAACTGGACGTCAAGACCCAGGCGCAAATCCTGCTGGCCGCCGCCCAGGTGAAGCTGCAGGGCGGCAAGGAACAGCTCAGCGGCAAGGTCGCCGGGTTCCGTTCAGCGGCCGGGCGCACCACGAAACGTCCAGCGACGTCGGAGGGCGCCGCTGCCGATGGCGCCGGCATGGCAGGCCAGCTGGGCCAGCAGTGGAAACCGCTCGTCGCGCTGACCGCCTCGGCCGCCGCTCTTGTGTTCCTGCTGCGCAAACTGCTCAAGGGCTAGTCAGCCCGCTGAACAACGCCCGCTCGTTGCCGGCCATGGAAAGGGGGACCCGATGAGGTTCATCGGCGCTGGTGCCCGGCCTGGTCAGCCCCAGATCCACCACGACCGGGTCTTCACGATCCCCAACGTGTTGACCGTGGTGCGGTTCCTCGGCGTCCCGCTCTTCATCTGGCTCGTCCTCGGGGCGCAGGAATACGGCTACGCTGCCCTCGTCCTGGCGATTATGGGCAGCACCGACTGGGTGGACGGCTACGTCGCCCGCAGGTATGACCAGATGTCCAACCTCGGGCGGGTCATGGATCCCATCGCGGACCGGCTGTCGCTGATCGCGGTTGCCGTGACCCTCGTGATCGCCGGCGTTGTGGAATGGTGGTACCTCGCGGCGCTCCTCGTCCCGGACGCCATTCTGCTCGCCTTGTCGCTCTACTACTTCCACGGCCATCCAGACCTTCCCGTCAGCAGGATCGGCAAGATCCGGACTGCACTCCTTTTGGTCGGTACGCCGCTGCTCGTGCTCTCGAAGCTCCCGGTCCCCGGCGCCGAGGCGTACTTCGTCGCCGCCTGGATCTTCCTGGGGCTGGGGCTCGTGGGGCACTGGATCGCCGGCTACAACTACTTCCGGGCCATCATCCGCAAGGGCAAGCAGCTCAAGGGCCACCATCCCGACGCCGAAGGCGGCACCCGCTGATGGTGTGGGTTGCCGTCCTGCTGGCGGTGCTGGGCGCATTTTGCCTCGCGATCGGCGCCCAGCGCCAAGGCAGTGCCGTCAAATCAGACACCGGAGGACTGGCGCTCAGCAGCCATGGCATGCTGCGGCTGCTCCGCAGCCCGCGCTGGGTGTTTGGCCTCCTGCTGCTGACTGTGGGCATGGCGATGAACGCCGTCGCCCTGGTCATGGCGCCCCTGACCGTGGTCCAGCCGATCGGGGCGATTGCCCTGGTCATCACCACGATCGTCAACGCCAAGGACCAGGGGCTGACCATCAACCGTGCCACGGTCGTGGCCATCTCCGCCTGTGTCACGGGTTCGGCCTTGTTCGTGGTCCTGGCAGTTAATGTGACCCAGGAAAACCACCAGGTCAGCTCCTCGGACGAGCTGACCATCGTGCTGCTGCTGGCACTGGCTGTTGGACTGTTCGGGACGCTCGCCCTGATGTTCAAGCACCGGATGAGCGCCTTCATCTATATCCTTGGCGCCGGTATCCTGTTCGGCTTCGTCGCCGTCCTGACCCGCATCATCGGCAAGCACCTTCTCGATCCCAACGGGCTGGGCTTCCTGAACGTGCCGTGGTATTCAGTGGTCGCCATCGCCGCCGCCGGCGGCCTGGGCTCGTGGTTCGTCCAAAACGCGTACTCCGGTGGCCCGCCGGACCTGGTGATTGCCGGGCTGACCGTGATCGACCCGATCGTCGGCATCGCGATCGGCATCACGATCCTCGGCGAGCTGCGCCCCGATGTCCACGCCGTGACGGCGATTGCGATGGGGGCCGCCGGTTCGCTTGCTATCGTGGGAGTGATCGCCCTGTCCAGGCACCACCCCGAAGTCACCAAGCGCAAGAAGGACGCGCGGAAGGCTGCGGGGCGCGTGTCTTAGGACATCAACCAGACTTCACCAGTCGGCCAGGCGCGCCTGCGCCGACGGCCAGCCGGCCGTCACTGACCAGCTGTCCGCACCGTGACCACCAGGAGCTCTCCACGTGACCATGCCTGACAACCAGAATCCGCTGACCATCCTGATTGCCGCGGACACCTACCCGCCCCACGTCAACGGCGCTGCCATGTTCGGCTACCGCCTTGCGAAGGGCATGAAGGCGCGCGGCCACGACGTTCACGTCCTCGCCTGCCGCCCGGACAAGGGCAAGAGCTACACCGAATCCAGCGACGAAGGCACCGTCCACCGGATCCGCTCGCACTCAGTTCCCACCCACGAATACTTCCGGATTACTTTCCCCTGGGAAATCAAGAAGGAAATCAGCCTGCTGTTCGACCGGATCCAGCCCGACGTCGTGCACATCCAGAGCCATTACATGATCGGCGAGCATGTGCTCTACGAGGCCGTCAAGCGCGGCATCCGGATTGTGGCGACCAACCACTTCATGCCCGAGAACCTGAACCCGTTCCTGCCGTTCCCGCAGTGGTTCAAGGACATCGTGGGACGCATCTCCTGGAAGGACATGGGCAAGGTCATGGGCCAGGCCGACGTCGTCACCACCCCGACGCCGCTGGCAGCCAAGGCGATGCACCAGCACGCCTTCCTCCGCAAGGTGCTGCCGCTCTCGAACGGCATCGACTCCGCCGATTACGAACTCCAGCCCGGCGAAGAGCTGGTGCGCCACTCGAGTCCCGCGGTACTGTTCGTGGGCCGGCTCGCCGAGGAAAAGCACATCGACGTCCTCATCGACGCTGTCGCCAAGACGCCCAAGGAGCTGGACGTCCACCTCGAGATCGTCGGCGGCGGCGAAGTGCGCCCGGCGCTCGAGGCCCAGGTTGCCCGGCTGGGCATGCAGGACCGGGTCTCGTTCCTCGGCCTGGCCAGCGACGCCGATCTCCGCAGGGCCTACCTGGCGGCGGACCTGTTCTGCATGCCCGGCACTGCCGAGCTGCAGTCGCTCGTGACGCTGGAAGCGATGTCCGCTTCCACTCCTGTGCTGCTGGCGGACGCCATGGCGTTGCCTCATCTGGTGCGCGACGGCGAAAACGGCTACCTGTTCACGCCCAATGACAGCGACGACCTCGCCGCCAAGATGGTCCGTGTGCTGTCGCTGCCCGCCGATGAACTGGCGGCGATGGGAAAGGCGAGCCGGGGGATGGTGGAGAACCACAGCCTCGAACGCACCCTGCAGGCCTTCGAGGACCTGTACCGCGGCGCGAGCTACGACGACCTCGTCGTCTGATCGGGCCGACTTCTCTTGCTAGAGTGATTTTTGCGCGGAAACTGTCCGGCCCCATGTGGGCCGGAACGATTTCCGGGACGCGGGGCTATAGCTCAGCTGGTTAGAGCGCGGGACTCATAATCCTAAGGTCCTCGGTTCAAGTCCGAGTAGCCCTACCTTCACGCGGAACCCTGAAGGGGATCCGCATCCACGGGAGCCGTGGCTGATGTTGCGACGTCGGCCCGGCTCCTTTGCTGTGTCCGGCTGTGTGTCGGCCCTGTGTGTCGGCCCTGCGTCCGGCCGGGGCCGATCGCCCTGTTCTGCGCCTGCGGCTGGTCCGGGTTTGTGTCTGTCCCTATGGCCTCCGTCACTTGCGGTGTTCCGCCGGGTTGCGATAAGTTACTCGTGAGTAACATCCCGCCGGCGCATCGCCCGCGTCATCCTGGTCGCTGCTGATCCCACGTGAAGGAACACCATGTCCAAAGCTGACATCGACATCAATAACCTCCCGTACGCCGATGGCGACTTCTTCGCCTTCGAGCAACTGCTCAGCGGCAAGGAACAGGACCGGATCGCGGAGGTCCGCGAGTTCCTGGCACGCGAGGTCAAGCCGATCGCGGTCGACTGCTGGAACCGTGGTGAGTTCCCGATGGACCTGATTCCGAAGCTTGCCGAGATCGATCTGGTCAGCCCGGTCCGGAGGCAGGGATACTCCAACCTCTTTGCGGGCATCATGCACGCCGAGGCAACCCGCGCCGACACCTCCATCGCCACCTTCCTGGGCGTCCACGACGGACTCTTCACCGGCTCCATCGAAGCGCTGGCCTCCCAGGAGCAGCAGGAGGCGTGGCTCCCGGACATCTATTCGCTCAAGAAGATCGGCGCCTTCGGCCTCACCGAGCCCCTCGGCGGTTCCGACGTTGCCGGCGGCACCCGCACGACTGCCCGCCGGGAGGGGAACAGCTGGATCCTGAACGGAGCAAAGCGCTGGATCGGCAACGCCACGTTCTCCGACTGGGTGGTCATCTTCGCCCGTGACCTCGCCGACAATCAGGTGAAGGGCTTCCTCGTCGACACCAGGACCGAGGGATACAGCGCCACCAAGATTGAGAACAAGATATCGCTGCGCATCGTCCAGAACGCCGACATCATCCTCGACAACGTTGTGGTGCCGGACTTCTTCAAGCTCGCGAACGCCAACAGCTTCCGCGACACGAACAAGGTCCTTAAAGTCACGCGGCTGGCGGTTGCCTGGCAGGCGGTGGGCCAGCAGCTCGCGGCCTTTGACGTCGCCCGCCGCTATGCCGTGGAACGCAGCCAGTTCGGACGCCCGATCGCCTCCTTCCAGCTGGTGCAGCACCAGCTTGTACAGATCCTCGGCAACGCGGTGAGCTCGATGGGAATGATGGTCCGGCTTTCCCAGCTCGAGGACCTGGGGCAGGCCAAGGACGAGCAGTCCGCCCTGGCCAAGGCCTTCACCACGGCACGCATGCGCGAAAGTGTTGCGCTGGGCCGCAGCCTCCTCGGTGGCAATGGGATTGTTACCGACTTTGAGATGGCCAAGATCTTCTCGGATGCCGAGGCCATCTACTCCTACGAAGGCACTCACGAGATCAACACCCTCGTCACGGGCCGCGCCATCACGGGCATCTCCGCGATCGTCTAGCACGCGCCCGCCCAGCGGTCCGGCCACGGCGTACCCGGGCACCCGTGGGGCCGCATGTTGGCCGCCGGCTGTGCCTCGGCGGTACCCATCCGTCCCTGACGGCTGCAGCCCCTGCGCCCTACCCGGGCGCAGGGTCCAGAGGAGGCAGCAGGACGGAGGGCCGCAGGTCGGACACGAACGCCAGCGGATTGAGGTAGGTTTCACCGCGGCGGACGCCCCAGTGGACGCAGGGACCGGGTGTGCAGTGGCCGGGCTGGATCCACCCCAGGACGTCCCCCTCGGCGACGGCGGCGCCTGCGTCCAGGTTGCTGCGAACGGCCTCGAAGCTGCTGCGCAATCCGTTGCCGTGGTCGACGGTGATAACCGGACGGTCCACCACGACGCCGACAAAGCTCACTGTGCCGTGCGCCGGCGAGGTGACCGGGGCGCCGTCGTGCGATGCCTGAAGATCCACACCGCGGTGGCCGCCCAGCCACGGTTTCGCCGGCGGATCAAAGGCGCGCAGGACGGCAGGTTTGGGGTTCAGCGGCCAGCTCCACGCGGCGGCCGCCAGGCCTGGGCCGGCAACGGCGGCACGGGACGCGGTGCCGGACGCGGTGCCGGAAGCAGTGCCGGCGGCAGCGCCGGCAGCCAGTCCCGGGCGTGCCGACGCCGCCACGGGCGAAGGCCACAGGAGCAGCAGGGCAAGAAGGGCGGCCAGATATGCCGGGGGTTTCATGGTCCAAGCCTGCAGCTGCCGCCGTATCCACGAAAGCGCTACCCGAGGCTATGTGGATAGCGCAGCCCGGCCCTCCGGGAGACCCATCCGCGGCCTTCCGCAGCCCACCGGCCACCGCCGGAATCGTGCAATCCGGCAGCTGCCCTGTAGTACACTAGGTGGAGCAGTTTGCTGTGCCCTCACGCTTGATCAATCCAATTGTCCAAGCCGGCACGCCTCATTCTGGGGTGCGGGGGAGCAGTGGCTGACTACGCGTATCCAGCCCTCCTCATTCGAAGCTTGAACTCTTCAGGCGCGGAGGACTGCGCCTCTTTCGGTCCGGGCCTATGGTCCGGATAAGAAGCGCAGTGGATGCCAGGAGCACCGCCCGCCTGGGTGTTGCTAATCAACCGTCAACTATTGGCAGGGTAAGACAGCCCATGGGCTGTCTCATGAATGACCTGCCGGAAGGAGCGTCGGCATGCCCGTCGTAACTATGCGCCAGCTGCTTGACAGCGGCGTCCACTTTGGACACCAGACCCGCCGTTGGAACCCGAAGATGAAGCGTTTCATCTTCACGGAGCGCAACGGCATCTACATCATTGACCTGCAGCAGTCGCTGTCCTACATCGACCGTGCCTACGAGTTCGTGAAGGCCACCGTTGCACACGGCGGCACCGTTCTCTTCGTCGGCACCAAGAAGCAGGCGCAGGAATCCATCGCCGAGCAGGCCACCCGCGTTGGCCAGCCGTACGTCAACCAGCGTTGGCTCGGCGGTATGCTGACCAACTTCCAGACGGTCTCCAAGCGCATCCAGCGCATGAAGGAACTCGAAGAGATCGACTTCGACGACGTCGCCGGTTCCGCGTACACCAAGAAGGAGCTGCTGCTCCTTCGCCGCGAGCTCACCAAGCTGGAAACCAACCTCGGTGGTATCCGCAACCTGACCAAGGCGCCTTCCGCGCTGTGGATCGTTGACACCAAGAAGGAACACCTTGCTGTCGACGAGGCCAAGAAGCTGAACATCCCGGTTGTTGCCATCCTGGACACCAACTGCGATCCGGACGAAGTCGACTTCCCGATCCCGGGCAACGACGACGCCATCCGCTCCGTCAACCTGTTGACCCGCGTTGTTGCTGACGCCGTTGCTGAGGGCCTGATCGCCCGCAACCAGCGCGCCACCGGCACCACGGAAGCTCCGGAAGAGCCGCTGGCCGAGTGGGAGCGCGAGCTCCTCGAAGGCAGCAAGACCGAAGAAGCTGCTGCCGCTCCGGCCGCAGAAGCTGCTCCGGCAGCTGTTGAGGCACCCGCCGCAGAAGCTGCTCCGGCCGCTGTTGAGGCACCCGCCGCAGAAGCTGCTCCGGCCGCTGTTGAGGCACCCGCCGCCGAGGCCGCTCCGGTTGCCGAAGACGCTGCTGGCGAATCCAAGTAGTCAGACCCAAAAAGTCTGCTTGCTCAGCTGACAAATAAATCCGGATCTCCCCGCCCGCTCTCCGCAGCGCAGGGGAACTGACAGGATGGCCGCTCACGCCGGTGAGCTGCCGTCCTGTCAGTCCGTACACCACATAAAAATTTCTAGACAGAGGGGTTCACATGGCGAACTACACTGCCGCTGATATCAAGGCTCTGCGCGAGCGCACGGGCGCCGGCATGATGGATGTCAAGAAGGCTCTTGACGAGGCCAACGGTGACGCCGAGAAGGCCATCGAAATCATCCGCATCAAGGGCCTCAAGGGCGCTACCAAGCGCGAAGGCCGCTCCACCGCGGAAGGCCTGGTTGCTGCCAAGGTCGACGGCGGCGTTGGCGTGATGATTGAAGTCAACTGCGAGACCGACTTCGTCGCGAAGGCTGACAAGTTCATCCAGCTCGCCGACAAGGTCCTGGCCGTTGCCGTCGAGTCCGGCGCTGCCGATCTCGAGACCCTGCTGGCCACCGAGGTTGACGGCAAGCCGCTGTCCGAGGTTGTCATCGAAGAGGGCGCCGTTCTGGGCGAGAAGGTTGTTGTCCGCCGCATCTCCCGCATCGAGGGCGCAACGGTCGACGCTTACCTGCACAAGACCTCCAAGGATCTCCCGGCCCAGGTCGGCGTCCTGTTCGCTGTGGACGGCGAAGGCGAAGCAGCTGCCACCGCAGCCCACGACGTCGCCGTTCACATCGCCGCGATGTCCCCGAACTACCTCTCCCGCGAGGATGTGCCGGCCGACCTCGTCGAGTCCGAGCGCCGCATCGCCGAGGAGACTGCCAAGGCTGAAGGCAAGCCCGAAGCAGCAATGACCAAGATTGTGGAAGGCCGTGTCACTGGCTTCTACAAGGGCGAGGTTCTCCTCGACCAGGCATTCGCCAAAGATGCCAAGAAGTCTGTCGCGCAGATCCTCGAAGAGGCCGGCGTCAAGGGCACCGCATTCACGCGTTTCCGCGTCGGTTCCTAGTCAGACACCCGTCGGACATTAGTCCGACACGCTGAGGGGGTGGTCACTGCGGTGGCCGCCCCTTTTGCATGCACGGTCTGCCCCGGGACCCGCTCCCGGGGCATGCCCCCGGGCATGCCCCCCGGGGCAGAACCGGGGCAGAACCGGGTCCGGGCGGAATGACGCCTTTGGTCCCCGGCACGATAACCTAGCTCAGAGTTCACCAACGGGAAGGCACCATGGAAACCGTCACCACTTCAGTCCAGCCAAAGAAGAGCCGGCGCCGAGTCCTGTTGAAGCTTTCCGGCGAGGTCTTCGGCGGCGGGAAGCTCGGCGTTGACCCGGATACCGTCCGCGGCGTGGCCAAGCAGATCGCCGCAGCAGTCCCCGACGTCGAGGTTGCGATCGTCGTCGGCGGCGGGAACTTCTTCCGCGGCGCCGAACTGTCCCAGAGCGGCATGGACCGGTCCCGCGCCGACTACATGGGCATGCTCGGCACGGTCATGAACTGCCTGGCCCTCCAGGACTTCCTGGAGCAGGCCGGCGTCGAAACCCGGGTCCAGAGCGCCATCACCATGGGCCAGGTCGCGGAGGCGTACATTCCGCGCCGCGCCATCCGACACATGGAAAAGGGCCGCGTTGTCATCTTCGGCGCCGGAGCCGGCTTGCCGTACTTCTCCACCGACACCGTGGCCGCCCAGCGCGCCATGGAGGTCCACGCCGACGTCGTCCTGATGGCGAAGAGCGGCGTCGACGGCGTCTACACCGCAGACCCGAAGAAGGACCCCACAGCAGAGAAGCTGCACCGCCTCAGCTACGACGACGCCCTGCGCCGCGATATCCGGGTGATGGACCAGACCGCGATGACCATGTGCAAGGACAACAACCTCACCATGGTCGTGTTCGGGATGGAAGGCGAAGGCAACGTGACCCGCGCCATTCGGGGCGAGGACCTGGGCACCATCGTCACCCCCTAGCAACGGCTAGGATGTTTTCAGGACAGTTCCGCACCCCCGCAGCAGGGGGCCAGCAGCCGGAACACAACAGCACCCCGCCAGCGGCGGGTGCACCAATTTCTGAGGAGAGATCGTGATCGAAGAAACCTTGCTCGAAGCCGGGGAAAAGATGGACAAGGCGGTTGAAGTAGCCAAGGAAGACTTCGCCTCGATCCGGACCGGCCGCGCCAACCCGGGCCTCTACAACAAGGTCCTGGTGGACTACTACGGTTCTCCCACACCCTTGCAGCAGCTGGCCTCATTCGCCATCCCGGACGCCCGCACCATCCTGATCACGCCGTTCGACAAGACCGCCCTGCGCGACATCGAACGGGCCCTGAGCGACTCCGAGGTGGGAGCCAACCCCTCGAACGACGGCAGCGTCATCCGGATCACCATCCCGGATCTCACGCAGGAGCGCCGCAAGGAATACGTCAAGATCGTCAAGACCAAGGGCGAGGACGCCAAGGTCTCCATCCGCAACATCCGCCGCAAGGCCAAGGAAACCCTGGACAAGCTGGTCAAGGACGGCGAAGCCGGCGAGGACGAGGGCAGCCGAGGCGAAAAGGAACTGGACGCCCTGACCAAGGCCCACGTCGACGGGATCGACGAGCTGCTCAAGCGCAAGGAAGCCGAGCTGCTCGAGGTCTAATGGCGCAGGAACAGGGGGATCCCGGGGCCGACGTCCGGGTGCGGCGGAAGCAGCGGAGGAACCCGACGCCGAAAGCCGGAAGGAACCTTCCCGCGGCTACAGCGGTGGGCCTTGGCATGCTCTTCTTTGTCCTCGGCGGACTGTTGTTCCTTCCGCTGGGGTTCGTGCTCATTGTCACCGCCTTCGCGGTCTTCGGCGTGTGGGAAGTCTTCCGGGCCCTGGAAACCTCGGGCACCAGGCTGCCGATCGTGCCGGTCATGACCGGCGCCGTCGCGATGCCCGCTTCCGCCTACTTCGGCGGCCTCGAGAGCCTCCTGTTCGCCATGATGCTCAGCAGCGTCGCGGCCCTGATCTGGCGGTCCCTCGAGGGCGCCGCCGGTTCCGCACGCAGCATCTTCGCCGGTGTCTTCACCCTGGCCTGGATCCCGTTCATGATCAGCTTCGCCGTGCTGCCGCTGCACACCCCTGTGGGTGAAACGCCGGTGGGACTATGGCCCGACGGCGTTGTTCCCCCCGGAGCGTGGCAGATTGCCACCCTCCTGCTGCTGGTGGTCGCCAATGACACCTTCGGGTACCTCGTCGGCGCCTCGCTCGGCAAGCACCCGATGGCGCCGAAGATCAGTCCCAAAAAGAGCTGGGAAGGCTTCGCCGGGTCCATCGCCGGTGCCACGGTGGTCGGGGTGCTCGCCGCCATCTTCCTGCTGGACAAGCCCTGGTGGTTTGGCGTGGTGCTGGCCGTGGGCATGGTCGCCGCTGCCACCGCCGGTGACCTCTCCGAATCCATGGTGAAGCGCGAACTCGGGATCAAGGACATGAGCAGCATCCTGCCCGGGCACGGCGGGGTCATGGACCGGCTGGACTCGATCGTCTTCGCCTGCCCGGTGGCATTCATCCTCTGCTCCCTCCTGGCCGGCGCGTGAGGCACCCCCTCTTCCACCCTCCGGCCCCTAGAATGGTGCCGGGCAAACCAGCCGAACGGCATTGAAGGAAACAAAAGTTACAGTGGACATTCAACGGCAGATTCCTGCTTCCTTTGACCGCGTGCAGCGGAACCAGTACGGCTACAACGCCAAGCAGGTCGACCAGTTCATGCAGCGCGCACGCGTCTCCTTCGAATCGCCCAAGTCCGCCGGCCGCCCGGTCAAGAGCGCGGACGTCAGGGCAGTCGCCTTCGACCCCGTCAAAGGCGGCTATGCAGCGGCCGGCGTGGACGCGGCCCTGGACCGGCTCGAGGACGCCCTCGCCCTGCGGGAACGCGACGGGCTCGTCGCCGAACGGGGCGAGGAAGCATGGCTCCGCGAGATCGGCCGGCTCGCCGGCCTGCTCCGCGGACGGCTGCACCGCCCCGACGGCCAGCGCTTCCGGCGCCCTGCCAAGGCCAAAGCCCGCAGCTACAACACCACGGACGTGGATGACCTCTGCCACGAGCTGATCGGCTACCTCGAAGAGGACAAGCCGCTCAGCGTGGACAATGTCCGCCGCGCGGTCTTCCGCCCCGCCGTCGGCAAGGACGGCTACGAGGAAAACCAGGTGGACGCCTTCCTGGACCGCGTCGTTGAGCTCATGGCCGCCATCGACTGACCGCCCTTAGCGCTCGGTGACGAGCGGCCGTTCCGGGGTGTGCAGACGCGTCATGAGCCGGGTGATGGTCCGCGGAACGCGCGCCCGGGTGGCCCGGGAGACCAGGACCATCACGGTAAAGGCGGCCGGCACCGTCCAGGCCGCCGGCTGTGCCAGCCACGGCGCGGTGCCGCCTGCACCCAGTACAGCCCCGGCCACCATCGCCCCGCCGCACAACACGGCCCCCGTCGCCATGCCGGCGACCGCCCCGGCATCGGTCAGCCCGCGCCACCAGATGCCCAGCAGTAGCACCGGGCAGAGCGTGGACGCGGTGAAGGCAAACACCATCCCCACGCTGCCTGCCAGCGCCAGCGACCCCGTCATGGACGCTATTCCCAGCGGCACCACCGCCGAGATCACGGCCGCCCGGCGGAAGCCTTTCACACTGCCGCCGAAGAGGTCCTGGCTGATCACCCCGGCGAGCGAGACCACCAGCCCCGAGGTTGTGGACAGGAATGCGGCAAACGCCCCGGCCACCACCAGGGCGGACAGCAGGTCCCCGGCCATCCCGCCCACCAGCTCTCCGGGAAGCAGCAGCACCAGCGCATCGGCCTGCCCGCTCTGCGCCAGTCCGGGGGCGAACATCCGGCCGATCAGCCCGTAGGCCGTCGGGAACAGGTAGAACACCGACAGCAGGCCCAGGACGATCAGGGTGGTCCGGCGCGCCGACTGCCCGTCCGGGTTCGTGTAGAAGCGCACCAGGACGTGCGGCAGCCCGAGCGTCCCGAACAGCAGCGCCACCAGAAGGGAAATGTTTTGGTAAAGCCCGGCCGGAGCCGCACCCGTGGGGTTCACCGACGCCGCCGCCACGGCGGGAGTCCCGGACCCGGCCAGCGTGAAGACGATGAACAGGATCGGCACGGCCAGCGCTGTCAGTTTCAGCCAGTACTGGAACGCCTGGACAAAGGTAATGGACCGCATCCCGCCCGACACCACGGTGACGCAGACGACGGCGACCACCGCCACCATCCCCACCCACGCCGGCAGCCCGGTGGTGATCCGGATGGCCAGTGCTGCGCCGTGCAGTTGCGGGACTATGTAGAGCCAGCCGACCATCACCACGACGATGCTCGTGACGCTGCGGGCCACCCGGGAGTCGAGCCGCGCTTCGGTGAAGTCGGGGATGGTGTAGGCGCCGGAGCGGCGGAGAGGGGCGGCGACGAACAGCAGCAGCATCAGGTAGCCGGCCGTGTAACCCACCGGGAACCACAGGGCGTCCGTACCGGAGAGCAGGATGAGGCCGGCGACGCCGAGAAAGCTCGCCGCCGAAAGGTATTCACCGCCGATCGCCGAGGCGTTCCACCAGGGCCGGACCGTCCGGGAAGCCACATAGAAATCCCCGGTGGTGCGCGAGATCCGCAGCCCGTAGAAGCCGATGACGGCAGTGGCCAGCGAGACGGCGGCGAACGCCGCGATGCCGACGACCGGGTTCACGGGCGCCTCACTTGTCCCCGACGAGATCCCGGTAGCGGGCCTCGTTCCGGGCCGCCGTGCGGATGTACAGCCAGGCGCTGAGCCCGATCACCGGATAGATCCCGGCGCCCAGCAGGACCCAGTCGAAGGGCAGGCCCACAATCGTTGACTCCGCGAGGCCGGGGACCAGGCCCAGCATAAGCGGGAACGCAACCAGGATCAGCAGGAATCCCGCGGCCACCACCACCGCAAGCCGCAGCTGCGAGCGGATCAGCGAGCGGACAAACACCTGGCCGGCGTCGGACTCCTCCGCGGCGTCGCGCGAGTCGGCGGCCGACCGCGCGGCCGGCAGCACGGCGCTTGCCGGTGTCATGCTGCGCGCCGTAACACTGCGCGGTGCGGTGACGCGGACCCGGGTCATGCCTGCGGCCGGATCCGGGTCGCCTCGAGCTTCTCCCGCACGGAGGGCAGGTGCCGCCGGCTGATGGGCAGTTCGGCCCCCGCCACGGTGACGCTGGGCCGGGCGGCAGCGAGCTTCATGTGGCTGACATGGTTCAGCGCGATGAGGTAGGAACGGTGGATGCGGAGGAACCCGGCCTCGGCCCATTGCTGTTCCAGGTCCGCCAGCGGAACGCGGATGAGGTAGCTTGCGTCCGCGGTGTGGAGCCGGGCGTAGTCGCCCTGGGCCTGGACGTAGGTCACGTCGTCGCGGCGGATCATCTTCGTGGTGCCGCCAAGGTCCACGGTGATCATTTCCGGCCGCGGGGCGCCGTCCTTGAGCAGCTCGCTGATCCTGCCAATCGACTTGGCCAGCCGCTCGGCACGGACGGGTTTCAGCAAATAGTCCACGGCAGCCAGTTCGAAGGCTTCGAGGGCGCAGTCCTCATCGGCCGTGACGAACACAACCGCGGGAGGCTTGCTGCTGCGCGCGATGACGCGGGCAATGTCGAGGCCGGAGAGCGCGGGCATGTGGATGTCGAGGAAGACGGCGTCGACATCCCCGGCCTCGAGGGCGCGCAGGGCCTCGGCCCCGGAGGACGCGCGGTGGATGGTGCCGATCCGGTCGTCCCGGCCGAGCAGGAAGGCCAGTTCCTCAACAGCGGGCAGCTCGTCGTCGGCGACGAGGACGTTAATCATGGTTCAAGACTACTGCCGCAGGCATTTTGGCCCCTACCGGGCATCGGGTCAGGCATCGTGGCGGGGCTGAGACTTGGGGACCCGCATCGTAATGAGGGTGCCTTCCCCGGGCGCCGTCTCGATCACCAGTCCGTTGTCGTCGCCGTAGACCTGCCGCAGCCGGGCGTCGACGTTGCGCAGCCCGACGTGGTCGCCGTCGCCGTGTCCGGCGAGGACGGCCCGCAGCTGTTCCGGATCCATGCCGACGCCGTCGTCCTCGATTCTCACCTCGGCAAACGCTCCGGAGTCATTCGCCGTGATGGAGATGTGTCCGGGACCCTCCTTGGCCTCGAGGCCGTGCCGGACCGCGTTTTCCACCAGCGGCTGCAGGCTCAGGAAGGGGATGACGGTGCTGAGCACCTCCGGGGCGATCCGCAGGCTCACCTGGACGCGGTCCCCGAACCGGGCGCGTTCCAGCAGCAGGTAGCGGTCGATGCAGCGCAGTTCCTCGGCGAGGGTCGTGAAGTCACCGTGCCGGCGGAAGGAATAGCGGGTGAAGTCGGCGAACTCCACCACAAGTTCCCGGGCCCGGACGGGGTCCGTATTGATGAAGGATGCGATCGCGTTCAGCGAGTTGTAGATGAAGTGCGGACTGATCTGGGCCCGGAGCGCGCGCACCTCGGCCTCCATCAGGAGGGTGCGGGACGCGTCGAGTTCGGCCAGCTCCACCTGCGCCGCCACCCAGTCGGCCACCTCGCTGGTGGCCCGGACCAACCCGGCGCCAGCCGCCGGGGCAAAGGCGGCCACGACGCCCACCACCCGGGTCCCGGCCCTGATCGGCGCGATCACCGCGGCGCGTTCCACGTCCGGGCGGGTCGCCACGGAGCCCTTCGCCCCGGCGAGTTCCTGCACTTCGCCGGCCGGGATGACGGCGGTGTGGCCGCCGTCGAGCACCCCGGACGCGAGCTCCATCAGCAGCGGCTTAAGCTCTTCCCCGGCGCCGTCCCAGGCGAGGACACCGGTGGTGTCGGTGATGGCCAGCGCGTCGCAGCCCAGCAGGCTGCGCAGCTGCCGGCTGGCCTTGGCGGCGCCGGCAGGATTAAGCCCGGTGCGCAGGTGCTGGCCGGCGCGCGACGCCGCGTGCAGCGTTTTGTAGGTGGCCCGTTCCGCGTCGGTGCCAAGCTCCCGGAACGAGCGGAGCACCTTGAGCCCGACGGCGACGACGACGGCGATCGCCGCCGCGATCACGGCGATGGCGGCGGCGATGAACAGGGGAGAGTCGGGCATGGGCCCAGCGTATCGCGGCACCTGCCCGGCCGGGGCCGACGGGGCTCCCGGCGGCTGCGCCGGTTCCACGGATCGTGCCGTTGAGCGCAGCATCCCGACCGTTGAGCGACGCAGGGTACGGCGGTTGTGGATTGTAAGGCGCATCACGGGAGACAGTGATTGCAGTCACATTGGCCGGAGGGCTGTTCGGAGCAGGCCAGGGCAGCCGGTGTGGACTCAAATCTCTCAATGAGGAGGAACGATGGGTCACGAAGCCCAAGAAACGGACGCTACGGCGGCCGTGGACTTCAAGGAAGTCCAGTCGACGCCGCGGTTCCAGGAACTGCGCAAGCGTCACCGCAGCTTTGTCTTTCCGATGGCCATTGCATTCCTGCTCTGGTACTTCGCTTATGTCCTGCTGGCCGATTATGCGGTGGATTTCATGTCCACCAAGGTCTGGGGCAACATCAACGTTGGCCTGATCATGGGCCTGCTTCAGTTCGTGACCACGTTTGCCATCACCGGCTGGTACGTCAGCTACTCGAACCGGAAGCTTGACCCGATCGCAGCGGAAATCCGCCACGAAATCGAAGGCCACGAATTCGATAAGCACGGCAACCAGATCACCGGGGTAGAAAAATGACGCTTATGGTTCCCGCAGTCAACGTTGCGGATCTCAAGGACACCACCCTGCTGAACATGGGCATCTTCGCCCTGTTCGTGGCGATCACCATGGTCATCGTGGTCAAGGCAAGCAAGAACAACAAGACGGCCGCCGACTACTACGCCGCCGGACGGTCCTTCACCGGATCCCAGAACGGCACCGCCATCGCAGGCGACTACCTGTCGGCGGCCTCGTTCCTGGGGATCACCGGCGCCATTGCCATCAACGGCTACGACGGCTTTATGTACTCCATCGGCTTCCTGGTCGCCTGGCTCGTTGCCCTGTTGCTGGTGGCCGAACTGCTCCGCAACACCGGCAAGTTCACCATGGCCGATGTGCTCTCCTTCCGGCTCAAGCAGCGGCCCGTGCGCATCGCGGCGGCCATCTCCACCCTTGTGGTCTGCTTCTTCTACCTCCTGGCCCAGATGGCCGGAGCCGGCACCCTGATCTCCCTGCTCCTGGGCATCAGCGACTGGGGCGGACAGGCGCTGGTCATCGTCGTCGTTGGCGCCCTGATGATCATGTATGTACTGATCGGCGGCATGAAGGGCACTACCTGGGTCCAGATCATCAAGGCCGTGCTCCTGATTGCCGGTGCCGCTGTGATGACCCTCTGGGTCCTCGCCATCTTCGGCTTCAACCTCTCCGCACTGCTGGGCGGCGCGGTGGAAACCTCGGGCAACCCGAACCTCCTGAACCCGGGCCTGCAGTACGGCAAGACTGAAACCTCCAAGATCGACTTCATGTCCCTGGCCCTGGCCCTCGTGCTTGGCACCGCGGCCCTGCCCCACGTACTGATGCGCTTCTACACGGTTCCGACCGCCAAGGAAGCCCGCAAGTCCGTGGTCTGGTCCATCTGGCTGATCGGCGTGTTCTACCTGTTCACCCTGGTCCTGGGCTTCGGCGCTGCGGCCCTGGTGGGCGCGGACACCATCAAGGCCGCCCCGGGCGGCGTCAACTCCGCCGCACCGCTGCTGGCCTTCCACCTCGGTGGCCCGCTGTTGCTCGGCTTCATCTCGGCCGTGGCCTTCGCCACCATCCTGGCCGTCGTCGCCGGCCTCACCATCACGGCGGCGGCGTCGTTTGCCCACGACATCTATGCCAGCGTCATCGCCAAGGGCAAGGCCGACGCCGGCACCGAGGTTAAGGTGGCGCGGCGCACCGTGGTCGTCATCGGCCTGCTGGCCATTGTGGGCGGTATCTTCGCCAACGGCCAGAACGTCGCGTTCCTCGTGGCGCTGGCCTTCGCCGTGGCGGCCTCGGCCAACCTGCCCACCATCGTGTACTCGCTGTTCTGGCGCAAGTTCACCACCCAGGGCGCCATCTGGAGCATGTACGGCGGTCTGGGCTCGGCAATCATCCTGATCGCCCTGTCCCCGGTGGTCTCCGGAGCCAAGACGTCAATGATCCCGGGCGCCAACTTCGCGATCTTCCCGCTCAGCAACCCCGGCATCGTCTCCATCCCGCTCGCGTTCCTGCTGGGCTGGCTCGGTTCGGTGCTGGACAAGAAGCTGGAAGACACCACCAAGCAGGCCGAAATGGAAGTCCGTTCCCTCACGGGTGTGGGCGCCGAGAAGGCCACCGACCACTAGGCTCAACCGCCGGTGATTACCGCCGGCTGACAGAGCGCAGGAGGGCCCGCGGAGACAGACGGGGGGGAATGCGCTCTTGGGCGTTAACCTTCGGCGGAGCCGCGTTCCAGCAGCGGCTGGATCCGGAACGGGATCATTTCACTCATGGCCAGGGCCGTATCCGTCCGGTCCACGCCGTCGCAGGCCAGGATCTTGCCGTTGATCCGGAACAGGTCCTCGGCGTCGAGCGCCACCACCCGGAGCAGCAGGTCCGCCGAGCCGGTGAGGCCGTAGCCCTCCAGGATCTCCGGGATATCAGCCAGCTCCACCGCCAGCTTGCCGAGCTTTTGCTGCTGCACGTGCACCGAGATGAACGCCATCAGCGGGTAGCCCAGCGAGGCCGGATTGATGCGGCGCTCAAAGGACAGGAAGACGTGTTTTTTCTCCAGCTGCGCCATCCGGGCCTGCACGGTATTCCGTGACAAACCCAGCTTCTGGGCCAGCGCAACCACGGTCCGCCGGGGGTCCCCGGCCATGGCCGAAAGGAGGCGGGTGTCGGTGCCATCCAAGGGTTGCATAATGCGCAAGATTAGCACGGTCCACCGAGGCCAGACAGTGCAGAATGCTCAACTTATTCGGAGGTGGTTGTACCCAATGGGCATTGTGAGTAGGGTCACAGATATCCGGGGCAACGGCGCCCGGGCGGCCGGCGCGCACCGGGATCACGAGTCCTGCGAGCACCGGTCAGACGACGTCAGAAGGTGCGGACAACTGTGTTTACCGACGACGCGGGCAAGGGCGGCATTTCCGCCGGGGGCCCCGGAAACAGTGCAGAATCAAACAGGCGGTCGGGCGGGGACCTCGTCCAACTCATCACCCCCGGGGGTGAACGCGTAAGCCATCCGGAGTTCGACCCCTGGGTCCAGGACGTCAGTGACGAACAGCTGGGCGCGCTCTACGAGGACATGGTGGTCATCCGCCGGATCGACGCCGAGGCCACCGCCCTGCAGCGGCAGGGCGAACTCGCCCTCTGGCCGCCGCTCCTGGGCCAGGAAGCGTCCCAGATCGGCTCGGCCCGGGCCCTTCGCGACGACGACTTCGTCTTCCCCAGCTACCGCGACAACGGCGTCGCCTACTGCCGCGGGGTCAACCCGGAGGACATCGTCAAAGCCTGGCGGGGCAACGCCCTGGCCGGGTGGGACCCCTACACGGTCAACGTCGCCACACAGCAGATCATCATCGGCGCCCAGACCCTGCACGCCACCGGCTACGCCATGGGAATCCAGAACGACGGCGCCGACTCGGTCGCCGTGGCCTATTTCGGCGACGGCGCGACGAGCGAGGGCGATGTCAACGAGGCCCTGGTGTTCGCCGCCAGCTTCCAGTCCCCGGTGGTCTTCTTCTGCCAGAACAACCACTGGGCCATTTCCGAGCCCGTCCGGCTGCAGTCCCACATCCAGATCGCGGACCGCGCGGCCGGCTTCGGGATCCCCAGCATGCGCGTCGACGGCAATGACGTCCTGGCCGTGATGGCAGCAACCCGCATCGCCACCGACCGGGCCCGCCACGGCGGCGGCCCCACTTTCATCGAGGCCGTCACCTACCGTATGGGTCCGCACACGACGGCGGATGACCCCACCCGATACCGCGACGCGAACGAGCTTGAGGACTGGGCCGCCAAGGACCCGATCGCACGGCTGAAGTCACTGCTCGAACGCAAGGGACTGCTCACGGCGGAACTCGAAGCCGCTGTCGCAGCCAAAGCCGACGCCGTCGCCAAGGCGCTGCGGGCCGGCACCATCAACATGCCCGAGCCGGCGCCGATGGACATCTTCAAGCACGTCTACAGCACACCCCATTCCCCGCTGGACCGCCAGCAGGACCACTATTCCCGCTACCTGGCTTCCTTCGGCGATCCCGCAGAAGCCGCTTCTGAAGAAGGTGCACGCTGATGACGCAGATGACCTTTGCCCGAGCCATCAATTCGGGCCTGCGCAAGTCCCTCGAAAACGACCCCAAAGTGATCCTCATGGGCGAGGACATCGGCGCCCTCGGCGGCGTCTTCCGCATCACCGACGGCCTGCAAAAGGACTTCGGCAAGCACCGCGTTGTCGACACGCCGCTGGCCGAGTCCGGCATCATGGGCACCGCCGTCGGCCTCGCCTACCGCGGGTACCGCCCGGTGGTGGAGATCCAGTTCGACGGGTTCATCTACCCGGCGTTCGACCAGATCGTCAGCCAGGTCGCCAAGATGCACTACCGTACCCAGGGTGCGGTCAAGATGCCCATCACCATCCGCGTGCCCTTCGGCGGCGGCATCGGCTCCCCGGAGCACCACTCCGAATCACCCGAGGCATACTTCACCCACACCTCGGGCCTGCGGGTGATCTCCGTCTCCAACCCGCAGGACGCGCACACCATGATCCAGCAGGCCATCGCCTCGGACGATCCGGTCCTCTACTTCGAACCCAAGCGCCGCTACCACGACAAGGGCGAGGTCGACGAGACCCTGGACCTCAGCGCCGCCCTGTCGATGGAGATGGCCCGCGTTGTCACCGAAGGCACGGACGTCACGCTCGTGGCCTATGGCCCTCTCGTCAAGACGGCCAGGGACGCTGCCCTTGCCGCGGCCGACGAGGGTGTGTCGGTCGAGGTCATCGACCTGCGCTCGCTCGCCCCGCTGGACTTCGCGACCCTGGAAGCCTCGGTCCGGAAGACCGGCCGGCTCGTCATCACGCATGAAGCCTCCCAGACCGGCGGCATCGGCGCCGAGGTGGCCGCCAGCATCACCGAACGCTGCTTCTACCACCTTGAGGCCGCCCCGGTCCGGGTGACCGGCTTCGACGTCCCCTACCCGTACTCAAAGCTTGAAATGCACCACCTGCCGGGCCTGGACCGGATCCTCGACGGCGTCGACCGCGCCCTGGGCCGCCCCAACTCCCTGAGCGGGCTGGAAGGATGAGCGCCACCATGATCAAGGAATTCAGGTTGCCGGACCTCGGTGAAGGTCTCACTGAATCGGAAATCGTCGCGTGGAAGGTCGCGGTGGGGGATACCGTCGCGCTCAACCAGATCATCGCGGAGGTCGAAACAGCCAAGGCCGTCGTCGAGCTCCCCTCGCCGTTCGCCGGCGTCATCACCGCGCTGCACGAACAGCCCGGCACCGTGGTGGAGGTCGGCAAACCGATCGTCTCCTTCGAAGTAGAGGGCGACGACGGCGGTTCCGGTACCGCGGGAGGTGGGGGCACAGACGCGCCCGCCAAGCGCGAGCCGAACCTCGTCGGCTACGGCGCCGTCCTGGAAGGCTCCGGCCGTCCGGCCCGCCGCGCCCGCAGCTTCGCCGCCCCGGCCGTGTCGGCAGCGCCGGCCGCCGCCGTCGTCGAGCATGTCCACGCCGCCCCGGCCGTCGAAACGGTCGCCGCTGCTCCAGTGGTTCCCGTGGCCGGGCCTGTAGAGACCCGGCCGGCACCGCACTCGGCGGAACGCCCGCGGTCCACGCCGCCGGTGCGCAAGCTGGCCAAGGATCTCGGCGTCGACCTCGCTGCCGTCACCGGCACCGGGGAATTCGGGCTCATCACCCGCGAGGACGTCCACAACTTCGTCGTCGGGGGAGACCTGCCGGTGGCACCCCGGGACCTGGCCGGTGTTTCGGCCCAGGGCCAGGCTCCGGCGCAGGGTGAGCGGGAAACCCGGACGCCGATCAAGGGCGTGCGGAAGTTCACCGCCGCGGCCATGGTCTCCAGCGCCTTCACGGCTCCGCATGTCACGGAATTCCTGACCATTGACGTCACCCCGACCATGGAGCTGCTGGCGAAGCTCAAGGCGAGCCGCGCGTTTGCCGGCTACAAGCTCACGCCGCTGACGCTGGTGTCCAAGGCCGTGCTGATCGCCCTGCGCAACCACCCCACGCTCAACACCCGCTGGGACGAGGCCAGGCAGGAGATCGTCCAGTACAACTACGTGAACCTGGGCATCGCGGCCGCCACCCCGCGCGGGCTGACCGTGCCGAACATCAAGGACGCCGACCGGATGTCCCTGCTGGAGCTCTCCACCGCGCTGACCGAACTGACGGACACGGCACGGGCCGGCAAGACCAGCCCGGCCAACCTTTCCGGCGGCACGATTTCCATCACGAACATCGGCGTCTTCGGCATTGATTCCGGCACGCCCATCCTCAACCCGGGGGAGGCCGCCATCCTGGCCCTCGGTGCGGTGCGGAAGATGCCGTGGGAGTACCAGGACGAGGTGGCGCTGCGCCAGGTCATGACGCTCAGCCTCTCCTTTGACCACCGGCTGGTCGACGGCGAGCAGGGATCACGGTTCCTGCAGGACCTCGGCGCCATCCTGTCCGATCCGGGCATGGCCCTCGCCATGGTCTAGTACCACCGGGCGAACGGCTGCCGGCTGTCCCTTCTCCGGGGGGCGGCCGGCAGCCTTCTTCTGCGGCACCATCTGATGCTGGTGCCCCCGTTCGGGGCATAGGGCGGGGCTATTTTCCGAGCCGTCTGCACGAAGTGTGCAAAGCCGTCTGCACGGCCACTACATGTTCGTAAAGGGAACCTGCTGCGACACTCCGGCCGAGCAGAAACGAACACCAACAGCCAAAATGCGGTCAAGGTCGCGTGGTCGCGTAGAGCAGCATGTCGCGCCGCGCGTCACCAATCTCCTGGTGGCTGCGGAGTAAGCCCTCCCGCTGAAAACCAGACGCATCGGCAACCGAGTAGCCGACCGTCGCATGGCCGGCCGACATGTTCTGAAGCCACAGTCCGATGGCACCGACGGCGCTGTCGGACTGTGGCATCGGCGATGGCGAAGGACAGCCCTTTTCCTTCGGTCAACCGGCCGCGCTGCCGGGGGATCCACTCCAGCGCCTGCTGTTCCGTGGGCAGTGCCGGAACGCTGCCAATGAGAGGGATGTAAGGATCGGTCCCCCAACTCGAAGGCGAGATGTACGTCGTCGTCGGTGAACTCGCGCAAAACGACTGAACCGTAGGTCGGTTGTGTGGTCGGCCAGGACGGTAAGTGCTCAGTCATACCTCGACTATCGCCGTGGTCATCGTCCCGTGCTGCTCAAGATTCACCCGATCATGCCGGACAGAGTGGGGTTCCACCCTCAGCCCGTTTCCGGTGAAGGATCCTTCACCGGGCAGCTCAGTTGAAACGCTGACCGGAGGCTATGGCATCCAGATCATTGGCAGTTACGGTGGCTCCATGAGGGACAGGAGGCTGCTGATCATGTGCGGGACGACAGAGATCAATGACGCCCTCGACCACTACGGGACGGAAGGCATGGCGCGATGCGGAAACTGATCTACGGCATGAATCTGACACTGGATGGCTACGTCGCCGCGCCCGGCGACGACCTCGGCTGGGGCGGACCGAGCGACGAGCTGTTCCAGTGGTGGCTCGATCAGGAGCGGGCGATCGGCCTGTTGCTGTATGGGCGCAAGCTGTGGGAGGCCATGAGTTCCCACTGGCCGACCGGCGACCAGCAGCCCAACGCCACCCCGGCCCAGATCGAGTTCGCGCGGAACTGGCGGGACACACCGAAGGTGGTGTTCTCCTCGACGGTCGACAAGGTCGACTGGAACACCCGTCTGGTCACCGGCGACGCGGTCGCGGAGATCACCCGGCTCAAGGCCGGGGACGGCCAGCCGATGAGGGTTGGTGGTGCAACGCTCGCCGGGGCGGCCATGCGGGCCGGGCTGATCGACGAGTACACGATCGTGACTCATCCAGTCCTGGTGGGCGGCGGCACGCCGTTCTTCACCGCGCTGGACAGCTGGGTGAACCTGAACCTGGTGGAGACGCGGACGTTTCCCGGCGGGGTGGTCCTGACCAGGTACGAGACGAGGCGCTGAGCGCGATTCCTCCGCGCGGTCGGGGAAGTACGTCCACCACCAGCGGGCCGCCGTCGGGGGCCAGCAGATAGTCCGGAATGTGCATGCGCACCGCCCCGGCGACCTCAGCCGTCTACAGAAACGGTTGCGCCACAATATGGCCCACCGACACATTGAAGTCCGCGAACAACAAACGCGCCAACTCCGAGCCGGCCGAGGCGTACCGCCCGGAGGCTGTCCGTGCCAAAGTGCCCTTCGAGCGCGCCGCCCGGGCGGGTGCTGTCAGCCGGCGGGAACGGCCGGGGCCATCAGGGCCGCCAGCGCCATGCTCTGCAGCAGCGGCCGGGCCCGTTTGACCGCGATCTGCCGTCCATGGCTGCGGACCGAGTGCGGGGTGGAGTTGATCAGGCCGAAGGTGGCGTGCGCGCGCATCCGGAGCTCGGTGGCCTCGGTCCCGGGATGCAGCCCGGCAAGGACCTCGACCCAGAGCTCCACGTAGTTCCTCTGCAGTGTGCGGACCTCGGCCTGGTCCTCGTCGGCGAGGTTGCTGAAGTCCTGGTCCTGCACCCGGATGACGTCGGGGTTGCTGAGCGCGAAATCCACGTGGAAGCCAACCAGCCGGTGCAGGGCAACCCCGGCGCCGTCGGAATCGGCAATGACGTGCCGGCCGCCGTCGAGCAGGTCACGGCTGACACTCAGCAGCAGCGCCCCGAGGACGGCCTGCTTGCCAGCGAAATGCCGGTACACCGCAGGGCCGCTGACCCCGGCGGCGGCGCCGAGGTCCTCCAGGGACACCCGGTTGAAGCCGTCGACGGCGAACAATGCGGCCGCCGAGGACAGCAGCGCCTGGCGGCGGCTCTCCTTGGCCTGGCTGCGCTGGGTCGTCGGAGGCAGGGTCGCTGCAAGCTGCGCGCCGGTCCGGCTCGCCTCGCTGGGTTCGGTCACCGGCACACGCCTCATCTCAAGAAAACCATCATTTGTGCGGCCTTGTGTTGGACATCACAGTTAATAGAGACTAACCTAAATCTCAGTTATGCGGTACTAACCGAAGTGGCTGGAGCGGGCGCACTGCAGGCCCCAGCATGAAGGCCAGGAACGGAAGCAGTCAATGGAGACAATCGCCAGCCAGGTGGACGCCACGAGCGCCGCCTTCGCCGCGAACCGCGAGGCCCAGCTGGGGCTGGCGCGTGAGCTGAGGGAACGCCTCGCCACGGCCGCGTTGGGCGGGCCGGAGAAGTCGCGGGAACGCCATGTGGCCCGCGGCAAGCTCCTTCCCCGCGAACGCATCGACCAGCTGCTCGATGACGGCAGCCCCTTCCTGGAAATCGCGCCGCTGGCAGCCAACGGCATGTACGACGACGACTCGCCCGGCGCCGGCGTGATTGCCGGGATCGGCCTGGTCCACGGCCGCCAGGTCCTGGTCATCTCCAACGACGCCACGGTCAAGGGCGGCACCTACTACCCGATGACCGTGAAGAAGCACCTCCGGGCGCAGGAAATTGCCCTGGAAAACCGGCTGCCCTGCATCTACCTCGTGGACTCGGGCGGGGCGTTCCTGCCCAAGCAGGACGAGGTCTTCCCGGACAAGGAGCACTTCGGCCGGATCTTCTTCAACCAGGCCAAGATGTCCGCGGCCCGGATCCCGCAGATCGCCTCGGTGATGGGCTCGTGCACCGCCGGCGGCGCGTACGTCCCTGCGATGAGCGATGAGACCGTGATTGTCCGAAACCAGGGCACCATCTTCCTGGGCGGACCGCCGCTCGTGAAGGCCGCGATCGGTGAGATCGTCACGGCCGAGGAACTCGGCGGCGGTGATGTGCACTCGAAGATCTCCGGTGTCACCGACCACCTGGCCGAGAACGACGAGCATGCCCTTCAGATCGTCCGCGACATTGTCTCCACCCTGCCCCGGCCGGCTGCCCCCGCCTGGGACATCGACACCGCCGTCGAACCCCTGGCGGACCCGGAGGAGCTGTACGGCGCCGTCCCCACCGACGTGAACGCCCAGTACGACGTGCGCGAGGTCATCGCCCGGCTGGTGGACGGCAGCCGCTTCCACGAATTCAAGAAAAACTACGGCACCACCCTGGTGACCGGCTTCGCGAAGCTGCACGGCCACCCGGTGGGCATCGTGGCGAACAACGGCGTGCTGTTCAGCGAATCCTCACTCAAGGGCGCCCACTTCATCGAACTCTGCGACCAGCGGGGCATCCCGCTGATCTTCCTGCAGAACCTCTCCGGCTTTATGGTCGGCAAGGACTACGAACAGGGCGGCATCGCCAAGAACGGCGCCAAGATGGTCACCGCCGTCGCGACCGCCCGCGTCCCGAAGCTCACCGTGGTGATCGGCGGGTCCTTCGGCGCCGGCAACTACTCGATGTGCGGGCGGGCCTACTCGCCGCGCTTCCTCTGGATGTGGCCGGCGTCCCGAATCTCCGTGATGGGCGGGAACCAGGCCTCCAGCGTGCTCGCCACCGTCAAACGTGACCAGTACGAGGCCCGCGGCGAGGAATGGTCCGCCGCGGACGAGGAAGCCTTCAAGGCCCCGATCAAGCAGCAGTACGAGGACCAGGGCAGCCCCTACTACTCCACCGCCCGCCTCTGGGACGACGGCATCATCGACCCCGCGGACACCCGCACCGTCCTGGGACTGGCGCTCGACGTCGTCTCCCGCACCCCGCTGCCGGAGACCTCCTTCGGCCTTTTCCGGATGTGAGCCCGCCATGACAATTCCTTCCACCCCTTCGCATCCGGCACCAGCCGGAAACCCGCTCTTCGGCACTGTTCTGGTCGCCAACCGCGGCGAGATCGCCTGCCGCGTGATCCGGACCCTGCGCGCGCTCGGTATCCGCTCGGTGGCCGTCTATTCCGACGCCGACGCCGGAGCCCGGCACGTGCGCGAGGCCGACACCGCCGTGCGGATCGGCCCGGCCGCCGCCGCCGAGAGCTACCTGAAGATCGACGCCATCATCCAGGCCTGCCGCGACACCGGCGCCGAGGCCGTGCACCCCGGCTACGGGTTCCTGAGCGAGAACGTGGACTTCGCCCGCGCCCTGGAAAAGGCCGGTATCACGTTCATTGGCCCCGGCGTCGAATCCCTGAACGTCATGGGCGACAAGATCCGTTCCAAGAACCACGTGACCGGCTACGGCGTCCCGGTGGTCCCGGGCATCGCCGAACCGGGTATGACGGACGCGCAGCTCATCGAGGCTGCGGCCGGCGTCGGCTTCCCGCTGCTCATCAAGCCCTCCGCCGGCGGCGGCGGGAAGGGCATGCACATCGTGGAACGCCCGGAGGATCTTGCGGCCACCCTGGTGACCGCCCGGCGCGTCGCGGCCAGCGCCTTTGGCGATGACACGCTGTTCCTGGAACGCCTCGTCCTGACCCCGCGGCACATCGAAGTCCAGGTGCTGGCGGACAACCACGGCAACGTCATCCACCTCGGGGAGCGCGAGTGCTCGCTGCAGCGCCGCCACCAGAAGGTCATCGAGGAGGCACCCTCCCCGCTGCTGGAATCCCTGCCCGACGGCGCGGAAATCCGGGCCCGTCTCGGCGAGGCCGCGTGCCAGGCCGCACGCAGCGTCAACTACAGCGGCGCCGGCACCGTGGAATTCCTCGTCTCCGACAACGCCCCGGACGAGTTCTTCTTTATGGAGATGAACACCCGCCTGCAGGTCGAGCACCCCGTCACCGAAATGGTGACCGGCGTCGACCTCGTCGAATGGCAGGTCCGGATCGCCGCCGGCGAGGAACTCGCCGTCCGCCAGGACGACGTCGTGCTCACCGGACACTCGGTGGAGGCGCGGGTCTACGCGGAAATCCCGGAACGCAACTTCCTGCCCTCCGGCGGCGAGGTGGTGCTCCTGGACGAACGCGGCGAGACCTTCACCGCCATGGACGACCTGGATGCCATCACACCTGCCCTCGCGGATCCGGACATCCGGATCGATTCCTGTCTGGTTCAGGGACTCGAGATCTCCAGCGACTATGACCCCATGGTTTCCAAAATCATTGCCTGGGGCAAAGACCGCACTGCGGCACTGGATAAGCTCGACACGGCGCTAGCCCGCTACACCGCGCTGGGGATCGACACCAACGTCGAATACCTGCGGCTGCTGATCAACGACGCCGACGTCCGGGCCGGCCGTCTCGACACCGGCCTGATCGAACGGAAGATGCCCGGCTTCACGTTCCGCCGCGCCGGCGATGCCGAGCTCATTGCCGCTGCCATGCCCTTCTGGGTCCTGGCCGAAGGGCCGGCAACGGTGGGATCCCCCTGGGACACCCTCCGTGGCTGGCGCCTGGGCACACCGGCGGCCTGGACCATGAGTTTCGGTGTTCCCGGCGGAGAGCTGGCCACCGTGGCCGTGACCTGGCTGAACAACTTGGATCTCGGTCACGCCGCCGTCCGGGTCAACAACGGCCCGGTGCACGACGTGAAGGTCCTGGGGCTGTCCGGTGTCGACGTGTACCTCGAAGTCGACGGACGGGAACAGCGGTTCGCGCAGGGCGCCGTCTGGGAGGACTACCCGCCGGAGGGGAATCCGCAGTACGTCTTCGTAGCCAACGAGGGATGGTCCTGCCGGCTCGAACCGCTCACCCGTGAAACCAAGCTCGCCCGGGTGCTCGCCGCCGTCGAACGCGAGGAAGGCGCCGCCGACCCGGCAGTGCGGTCGCCGATGCCCGGCACCGTGGTGTCCGTCTCGGTCGAAAACGGCGACGCCGTGACAGCCGGCCAGGTCCTGCTCTCGGTGGAGGCCATGAAGATGGAGCACCAGCTCGTGGCACCGCTGGACGGGACCGTGCACATCAGCATCGCGTCCGGCGACCTCGTGAAGGCGGACCAGGTCCTCGCCACGATCCACCCTGTTCACCCGACGGCGCCGGCTCCGCCGGACAACGCAGCCGAGGACACCATCGCGGAAGCCGTCATCGCCATGGGCGCGGCGGAGTAGCACTCAACAGCTTCAGCACCAGACCACCACCCGACACAGATCTTCGACAGCAGCACAGACAAAGGAGTCACCATGCCAGATTTTGAACTCAGCGAGGATTACCAGGACCTCAGCAACACCGTCCGAGCATTCGCCGACGAAGTGGTGGCCCCGGTCTCCGCCAAGCACGACGAGGAACACAGCTTCCCCTACGAAGTGGTGTCCCAGATGGCCGACATGGGCCTCTTCGGCCTGCCGTTCCCGGAGGAAGTCGGCGGCATGGGCGGGGACTACTTCGCCCTCGCCCTGGCGCTGGAACAGCTCGGCCGGGTGGACCAGTCCGTCGCGATCACCCTGGAGGCTGGCGTCTCCCTCGGCGCCATGCCGGTCCACCGTTTCGGCACCGCCGCCCAGAAGGAGGAGTGGCTGCCGCTGCTGGCCTCCGGCAAGGCCCTCGCCGGCTTCGGCCTGACCGAACCGGAAGCAGGCTCCGACGCCGGCGGAACCAAGACCACCGCCAAGCTCGGCGGAGGTGAGTGGGTCATCAACGGCAACAAGGAATTCATCACCAACTCCGGCACCGACATCACCCGGCTCGTCACTGTCACCGCGGTGACCGGCCAGTCGGAACGCCCGGACGGCAGCATCAAAAAGGAAATCTCCACCATCCTGGTGCCCACCAACACCCCCGGTTTCAAGGCCGAGAAGGCCTACAACAAGGTCGGCTGGAACGCCTCGGACACCCACCCGCTGACACTGGACAACGTCCACGTCCCCGAGGCCAACCTGCTTGGCACCCAGGGCCGCGGCTACGCCAACTTCCTCTCCATCCTCGACGAGGGCCGGATCGCGATCGCCGCGCTCGCCGTCGGCGCGGCCCAGGGGTGTGTGGACCAGTCGGTCAAATACGCCAAGGAGCGCAGCGCGTTCGGGCAGAACATCGGCAAGTACCAGGCCATCGCCTTCAAGATCGCCCGGATGGAAGCACGGGCCCACACCGCCCGCCTGGCCTACTACGACGCCGCCGCCCGGATGCTCGCCGGCAAGCCGTTCAAGACGCAGGCGGCCATCGCTAAGATGGTCGCAGGCGAGGCAGCCATGGACAACGCGCGGGACGCCACCCAGGTGTTCGGCGGCTATGGCTTCATCAACGAATTCACCGTGGCACGCCACTACCGCGACTCCAAGATCCTTGAAGTCGGCGAGGGCACCACGGAGGTCCAGCTGATGCTGATCGCCCGCGAACTGGGGCTCTGACCGGCCCGCTGGCCGCAACCGTCGAGGGAAGGATCAACGATGATTAACAAAGTTGTTGCCAGCGCTGCGGAGGCCGTCGCGGACATCCGCGACGGCGCCTCACTCGCCGTCGGCGGATTCGGCCTGTGCGGCATTCCGGTGGCCCTGATCGAAGCCCTGCACCAGGGCGGCGCCACGAACCTGGAAACCGTGAGCAACAACTGCGGAGTCGACGACTGGGGACTCGGGATCCTGCTCAGGGACGGCCGCATCCGCCGCACCATCAGCTCCTACGTGGGGGAGAACAAGGAATTCGCCCGCCAGTACCTCGCCGGCGAGCTCGAAGTGGTCCTCACCCCGCAGGGCACCCTGGCCGAGAAACTGCGCGCCGGCGGGGCCGGCATTCCCGCCTTCTACACGCCGGCCGGCGTCGGCACCCAGGTGTCCGACGGCGGCCTGCCGCAGAAGTACGACGCCGACGGCGGCATCGCGATCGCCTCCGCGGCGAAGGAGGTGCGCAGCTTCAACGGCGCCGACTACGTCCTCGAGGAGTCGCTGACCCCCGATTTCGGCCTTGTGCACGCCTGGAAGGGCGACCGCCACGGCAACCTCGTCTTCCACGCCACCGCGATGAACTTCAACCCGCTCTGCGCCATGGCCGGAAGGACCACCATCGCCGAGGTCGAGGAACTCGTGGAGCCGGGGGACCTGGACCCCGAACACGTCCATATCCCCGGCATCTTCGTCCAGCGCGTGGTGCTGGCCCCGGACGTCGAGAAGCGGATCGAGAAGCGGACGGTGGCCTTGGCTGCAACGTCCGCCGCCGGCCCTGCCGCCCCAACAACAGACCAGTCAGGAGCCTAGGCCATGGAATCCAACAGCCTGCAGGGTGCGCCGCCCCGTCCGGAAGCGGTCCGGCACGAATACCGGCCCGCCGCCGTCGAGCACCCCGCCGGTGTTGAGAGCAAGGGCTGGACGCGCAACGAACTGGCTGCCCGGGTGGCGCAGGAACTGCACAACGGGCAGTACGTCAACCTCGGCATCGGAATGCCCACCCTGATCCCCAACTACATCCCCGCCGGCGTCGAGGTGGTCCTGCACTCCGAGAACGGCATCCTCGGCGTCGGGCCGTACCCGGGGGAGGACGCCGTCGATCCGGACCTGATCAATGCCGGCAAGGAGACTGTAACGGTCAACAAAGGCGCCGCGTTCTTCGACTCCGCCACCTCCTTCGGCATGATCCGCGGCGGGCATGTGGATGTCGCCGTACTCGGTGCCATGGAAGTGGCCCAGAACGGTGACCTGGCCAACTGGATGATCCCGGGCAAGATGGTCAAAGGCATGGGCGGTGCCATGGACCTGGTGTTCGGCGCCAGGAAGGTGGTCGTGATGATGGAGCACGTGGACCGGAACGGCCGGCCCAAGATCGTGGAGCGGTGCACGCTGCCGCTGACCGGCAAAGCCTGCGTGGACCGGATCATCACGGACCTTGCGGTCATCGACGTCGTGACCGACGCCGGACAGTCCCGGCTGGTGCTGCGCGAACTCGCCCCCAACGTGACGGCCGAGGACGTGGCCGCAGCCACCGGCGCCGAACTTTTCGAGGAAGACCAGGAACTGACCGTATGACGACTGAACCATTGCGCGCGACTGGACCCCGGGGCAACGAACCGCGGGTCATTGAACAGCGCGGACTCTACTTCGACGAGCTCGACGAGGACGTGGTGTACGCGCACCGGCCGGGCCGGACCGTGACCGAGGCGGACAACGTCCTCTTCACCACCATGACCATGAACACCCAGGCCCTGCACCTCGATGCCGCCTGGAGCGCGGAGCAGCCGTTCGGCCAGCGCCTCATGAACTCCATGTTCACCCTGGCCACGGTGGTGGGGCAGTCCGTTCCGCAGCTGACCCAGGGCACCATCATCGCCCAGCTGGGGCTCACGGACGTGTCGTTTCCGCACCCCATGTACCACGGCGACACGCTGTACACCGAGACTGTCGTGACCGGGAAACGGCTGTCCTCCTCCCGGCCCGGCCAGGGGATTGTCACCATGAAGCACACCGGCCGGAACCAGAACGGCGACGTCGTCGCCCTCGCCACCCGCAGCTGCCTGATGTGGACACGCGACGCGCACACCGCTGCGCAGCAGGCACACGCGACCGGAAAGAACCTGCAGCGGTCAAGCGCGGCCCGGAAAGAACCGGCACAAAAGGGCAGAATAGACACATGAGCTTCCTGATGGGCCCCGCCCTGCTGTTTTGCCCTGCCGACCGCCCCGAGCGCTACCAGAAGGCCGCCGAGCGCGCCGACGCCGTGATCGTGGACCTCGAGGACGCCGTCGCGCCGGCGGACAAACAGCGTGCCCGCGGCGCCATCCTCGCCCAGCTCGGCGCCACCGGGGACGTCCCCGAGCTGGACCCCAGCCGCACCATCATCCGGATCAATCCGGCCGGCACGGAGGAGTTCGAGAAGGACCTGCACTGCCTCAAACACACCCCCTACCGGCACATCATGCTGGCCAAAGCCGAAAGTGCCGCCCAGCTGAGGGAGCTCGAGGGCTACAGCGTGATCGCGCTGTGCGAGACGGCGCTGGGGGTCATCAATGCCGCCGCCATCGCCGCGGAGCCAAACGTCGTCGGGCTGATGTGGGGCGCCGAGGACCTGCTCGCCTCGCTCGGCGGCACCTCCAGCAGGACGGACGACGGCGCCTACCGCGCGGTCGCCCTGCACGCCCGCTCCTCGGTGCTGCTGGCCGCCCGCGCATTCGGCAAGGACGCCGTCGATTCGGTGTACGTCAACATCCCCGACCTTGAAGGGCTCGCCGTCGAATCCCGTGACGCCGTCGCCTCGGGTTTTGGCTCCAAGGCCTGCATCCACCCGAACCAGGTGGCCGTGGTCCGCGGGGCTTACGCGCCGACCGAGTCCGAGGTCGCGGCAGCCACCGAACTGCTCGACGCGGCCGCAGCGGCAGGCTCGGGCGTGTTTCAGTTCAACGGCAAGATGATCGACGGCCCTCTCCTCAAGCACGCCGAATCCACGCTCCGCCGCGCGGGGCTGTAGCCTCTGCAGGTCTGGGGGTCCTGGCGGCTCTGCGCGTCTGGTCGGTGCACGTGGGGACGTCCTGCGGGGATGAACTGCGTCGATTCGTCACGAATGGCCGCTTTGACGTGTCCCATAGCGGCCATTTGCGTCAGATGGGTGCCCGGTAGCGGCCATTTGCGTCAGATGGGTGCCCGGTAGCGGCCATTTGCGTCAGATGGTTGCCCGGTAGCGGCCACTTGCGTCAGATGGTTGCCTCAAGGTGCGCAACCCTGGCCGGCGCTCGCCTGCGACGAATGGACATGCTCCGCGCAACTCCGACAAACTGGGCATGCTCAGCGCTTCCACAGGTACCGGTTCTCCGGCCGCCCTGCCGCGCCGTAGCGGGGTGTGAGCCGGGCGAAGCCGTGGATGACCAGATACTCAAGGTAGCGCCGCGCGCTGACCCGCGAGAGTCCGAGCTGCAGGGCCATCCCGGCGGCAGAGACGTCGTCGGAGGTTGATTTGAGCGCCTCGATGACGGCGTCCAGGGTGGGCCTGGACAACCCCTTCGGCAGCCTTGCCACCGAACCGGGCGCTGGTGCCGCCCCAAAGTCCGCAACAATTGCCCGGCGCGACGGCGCCACGAGCCGGTCGATGCTGTCCTGGTCCAGCGGCCCGGCAGCCCCGCCCGCGGCGAGTTCGCGGCGAAGGAGCAGGTACTCGTCGAGCCGTTCGTTCAGGGCCTGGGACGTGAAGGGCTTCACCAGGTAGTGCAGTACCCCGCCCGCCATGGCGCCGCGGACCGTTTCCAGCTCCCGCGAGGCGGTGATGACCAGGACGTCGAGCGCCTGCTGGCGGCCGCGGAGCTGCCGGAGCACGTCCAGGCCGGACATGTCCGGAAGATGGATATCCAGCAGGACAAGCTCGGGCAGCAGCTCCGCCGCCAGGTCGAGGCCCTGCTGCCCGGTATGGGCCAGGCTGACGACGTCGAAGCCGCCGCGGGCCAGCAGGAACCCGTGGTGGATCCCGGCCACTGCCACGTCATCGTCAATGATGAGGGTGCGTATGGAGCTCATTGTGTTTGTAGTTCCGCCTCTTTTGTCCTCAGTATTACCGTAAAGCAGGCACCGCCCAGCACGGACGGCCTTACCGACGCCCCGCCGGCCCGGCGCCGGGCCACACGCTGGACCAGGGCCAGCCCGAAGCCGCGGCTGTTGATGCCCTCGGCCTGTTTGGTGGTGACGCCGGCCTCGAACACGGCGCTCCGTTCCGGCTCGGGGACGCCGGGGCCGTCGTCCTCGACCGTGATGGTGCGTTCGCCGTCGGGAGCCTCATCCAGCCTGACGGCGATGGTGCTGTCGTAGCCTGCGGCGTCCGCCGCGTTGTCGATCAGGTTACCCAGGACGGTGATGACGTCGCCTGTCCCGTCCGGCGTGCACACCGAGGCCGGGTCCACCAGGATCTCAACGCCGCGCTCGGCGCAGACCGTCGATTTGGCGATCAGCAGGGCCCGGACATCGTGGTCGGTGATTCCTGCCGCCAGCGGGCGGTTGACGAACGCGGCCTCGCTGTGGCTCCGGCCCAGGTATTCCACGGCCTTGCCCTGTTCGCCGAGCTCCAGGAGACCCGAGATCACGTGCAGCTTATTGGCGAATTCGTGGGCCTGCGCCCGCAGCGCCTGCGTCACGTCCAGGGCGCCGTCGCGGTCGCGGAGGATTGCGTGGAGTTCGGTGCGGTCGCGAAGAATGAGGACTTTGCCCACTTCCCGGCCGTCCACGGTGGCGGCATTGACCTTGCCCAGCAGGATCCGTTCCCCGGAGAGCACCAGTTCTTCCGTGGCGGATCCTGCGGTGAGCATCCGGCGGATACCGGGTTCCAGGCATTCGCTGGCCGCCCGGCCGGTGATTTCCTCACCCACGCCCAGCAGCCGTCGGGCTTCGTCATTGACCAGCGCGACCTTCCCCTCGGCGTCCACCGCGATGAGTCCCTCGCCCAGCCCGTGGAGCATCGCGTCGCGGGTCTCGAGCAGGGCCGCGATGTCCTCCGGCTCCAGCTTGTAGATCCGGCGCCACACAAGCTTTGAGATGTACATTGCCCCGAGCGATCCGAGCAGCGCGGCGCCGAGGAGCCAGCCGAACAGTTGCGGCAGGTCCTCGTAGAGGTCCTGGGCCAGGGTGCTTTCCAGCACACCCACCGAGGCCGAGCCGATCACGGCTCCGGCGTTGTCGAAAATGGGAACCTTGACCCGCCAGGATTCACCCAGCGTCCCGGTCTGGGTGCCGACATAGATCTCGCCGGAAAGGGGCACGGAAGGGTCGGTGGACACTGGCCTGCCGATTTCCGCCGGGTTCGGGTGGGACTGCCGGACGCCGTGGCGGTCCGTCACCACAACATAGGTGACATTCGAGGCCTGCCGGATGACTTCGGCGATGGGCTGGATGGTCTGGGCCGGTTGCGGTGTCCCGAAGGCATTCACCACGGAGGGCAGCCGCGCGACGCTTTCGGCCACCCCGATCAGCCGGCCCTTGTACGCGTCCCGGAGCTGCTGCTCCTGCATCCGGATGGTCACGGCTCCCACCGCTGTCAGGACAGCCAGCACGATGCCAAGCTGCAGCGCGACCAGCTGGAAGCGTAAGGGAATCCTGTGAACCATGTCACAAGTTTCCCATCCCCTCGCCGCCCCGCGGCCCAAACGCGGGCCCGGGGCCGTGACCAATATGACCACTACTACCTCTACGGCCAAATTCTGTTCCCCGGCGCGTGCCGCTCCTACTCTCGGGGAAGTGATTCCGATGACGTGCGTCACATTCATACAAGGAGAAACCATGACCTCCCACTTCGATTCCCCGCGGTTCAACTTCACCCGCCGGGCCGCCCTCGCGGCCGGGGCGGCCGGCGTCGTCCTCGCCATGTCGGCGTGTGCCGGCGGTGCCAGCGGCGCGGCAGCAGGCCAGAGCGCGGCCGCCGACCCGATCAAGAAGCTCAGCATCATCGTTCCCGCGAACCCGGGCGGCGGCTGGGACCAGACCGGCCGTGCCATCCAGGCCGACCTGCAGTCCAACAAGTTCGTCACCTCGGCCCAGGTCAGCAACATCGGCGGCGGCGGCGGCACGAACGGCCTTGCCAAGCTGGCCACCGAAAAGGACGCCAACACGCTGATGGTGAT
Organism: Pseudarthrobacter kochi; assembly: GCF_055412805.1. NCBI lineage: Bacteria > Bacillati > Actinomycetota > Actinomycetes > Micrococcales > Micrococcaceae > Pseudarthrobacter > Pseudarthrobacter kochi. The sequence continues at coordinate 142,543 of NZ_JBVAYV010000003.1, read as the reverse complement.
GGGCTACGTCATGGTCGGGGCCGTGGAAACCAATGCCGCCAAGACCCGGCTGGAGGACACCACCCCCATTGCGCGCCTGACCGAAGAGCCGCTGGTCCTGGTGGTCCCGGCGTCGTCCAAGTACCAGTCGGTCCAGGACCTCGTGGATGACATCAAGGCCAACGGCAAGGGTGTCGCGATCACCGGCGGCTCAGCCGGCGGCGCGGACCACATCCTGGCCGGCCAGATCCTGAAGTCCCAGGGCATCGCCTCCGACAAGCTGAACTACATCGGCTACTCCGGCGGCGGCGAATCGATCGCGGCACTGCTCGGCAACAAGGTCCAGGCCGGCATCTCCGGTGTGGGGGAGTACGCCGAGCAGGTCAAGGCCGGCAAGGTCCGGGCGCTCGCCGTCTCCGGCACGTCCGAGGCCCCGGCCCTGCCGGGCGTCAAACCGCTCAAGGACCAGGGCATCGACGTCGTGCTGACCAACTGGCGCGGCGTCGTCGCACCGGGTTCCATTGATGACGCGCAGAAGGCGAAGCTGACCGAGGTTGTCACCAAGCTGCACAGCTCCGAAGCCTGGAAAGCGACCCTGGCCAAGAACAACTGGGATGATGCCTTCCTCGCCGGCGACGGGTTCAAGACCTTCCTCACGGAGGACATCGCCAAGGTCAAGACCACGCTGACCGAGATCGGCCTGGTCAAGTAACAATGTCCGTCCAAGTGACCACGCCCGCCAAACGGCCCACGGGGGAGATCCTCTTCGCCCTGGTGTTCGTGAGCGTGGGCGCAGCGGGCCTCCTGGCGGCGGGGTCCATCCCGATCCCGCCGTCGGAGACCGGCATCGGCCCGCGGGCCTTCCCCTACATCGTGTGCGCCATGCTGGTGCTCGTCGGCACGGGCATCGTGGCCCAGGTGTTCCGCGGCAAGGTGGGCGAGGCCGAGGAAAGCGAAGACCTCGACGTCACCGCCAAGACCGACTGGTTGGCCCTGGCGAAACTCGTGGGCTTCGTGGTCCTCCACATCTTCCTGATCGAACCGGCCGGCTGGCCCGTTGCCGCGGCAGTGCTGTTCAGCGGGGCGGCGTGGTCCCTCGCGGCCAAGCCGCTCTGGAAGGCAGTCATCATTTCCGTGCTCCTGGCGCTCGTGCTGCAGTACGTCTTCGGCGGTCTGCTGGGCGTGTCCCTGCCGCCGGGACCCCTGCTTGAGGGGGTGCCGTTCTTCCATGGATAGCTTCATGATGCTTCTTGAGGGCTTCTCGACGGCGCTGCAGCCGGTCTACCTGCTCTACGCCCTGGGCGGCGTCTTCGTCGGCACCGCTGTCGGCGTCCTGCCCGGCATCGGCCCGGCGATGACCGTTGCCCTGCTGATGCCCATCACGTATGCGCTGGATCCGGCGGCCGCCCTGATCGTGTTCGCCGGCATCTACTACGGCGGCATGTACGGCGGCTCCACCACGTCCATCCTCCTCAACACGCCGGGCGAGTCCTCCTCGATCGTCACGGCGCTTGAGGGCAACAAAATGGCCAGGTCGGGCCGGGGCGCGGCGGCACTGGCGACGGCGGCGATCGGCTCGTTCGTCGCCGGCACCATTGCGACGGTGCTGCTGTCCTTCCTGGCGCCCGTCGTCGCGGAACTGGCCGTGGGCCTGGGCCCCGTGGACTATGTGGCACTGATGGTGGTGGCATTCCTCACCGTCGGTGCCCTGCTGGGCGCCTCCGTGCTGCGCGGTCTCGCCTCCCTGGCATTGGGGCTGTTCATCGGGATGATCGGCATCGATGACAGCACCGCGCAACAGCGTTTCACCTTCGACAACCCCACGCTGGTGGACGGGATCGACATGGTCCTCGTCGCCGTGGGCCTCTTCGCCCTCGGGGAGGCCCTGTACGTGGCGTCGAAGCTGCGGCACGGGCCGGTCGAGGTCATCCCGGTCAGCAAGGGCAAGAACGCCTGGCTGTCCAAGGAGGACTGGAAACGGTCCTGGAAACCGTGGCTGCGGGGCACCTTCATCGGGTTCCCCATCGGCACGGTGCCGGCCGGCGGCGCGGACGTCTCCACCTTCCTGTCCTACGCGGCGGAGCGGAAACTGGCCAAGGGCGCGAACAAGGCACAGTTCGGCAAGGGTGCCATTGAGGGCGTGGCCGGTCCGGAAGCGGCGAACAACGCCGCCGCCGCCGGCGTCCTGGTCCCACTGCTGACGCTCGGAATTCCGACGACGGCGACCGCGGCCATGATGCTCACCGCGTTCCAGCGCTACCAGATCCAGCCCGGTCCGCTCCTGTTCGAGAACCAGGGTGCGCTGGTGTGGACCCTGATCGCCTCGCTCTACGTGGGCAACCTGATGCTGCTCGTGCTGAACCTGCCCCTGGTCGGACTCTGGGTGAAGATCCTGCAGATCCCGCGGCCCTATCTGTACGCGGGCATCCTGGTCTTCGCGGCCTTGGGCGCCTTCTCGGTGAACTTCGCCGCGGCCGACGTCGGCATCCTCCTGGTGGTCGGCATCCTGGGCTACTTCATGCGCCGCTACGGCTACCCCGTGGCGCCTATGGTGGTGGCGATGATCCTCGGGCCGATGTTCGAAGTGCAGCTGCGGCGCTCGCTGCAGCTCTCCCAGAACGACCCCACGGCGCTGTTCTCCTCGCCGTTCGCAGTGGTGGTCTACGTCTCCATGGCCCTGATCTTTGTGGGCTCCTGGTGGCTCCGCCGCCGCCAGGCCTCGCTGGAGGCAGCGCCGGTGAAGGACGAAGTCTCGGTCTAGGAGGTGGTCGGGTGCCCGGGCCACGGCACGGGCACCTCAGTCCCCGGGCGGCAGCGACAGGGGCGGAATGGACTCGTCCAGCAGCATCCGGATCCAGCGCTGGCCGGTGGCACGGAATTCCTCCCGGGTGGCGAAGCGGTACAGGTAGCTGCTGGCCCGCACCCAGCGGGGCCGGGCGCCCTCGAACGGATCACGCCGCAGCAGCCGCAGGGTGGGCCGGTCGGCCTCCAGCAGTTTGGCCAGGAAGGCATAGAACCACTGCTCGTGCACGGTGCGCAGCGGCAGGAACCACATCAGCCAGTCCAGGCGCAGGTGGTAGGGCGCCCACTGGCGCGGGATCCGGCGAACCTCGCCGGGCTTTCCGCGGAACCCGTATTCCCGCCAGTCCGCAGCGTCGTCGGGATCCGCGGCGAGGGTCCCCTCCACCACGATTTCGATCCGCTGCTTCGTGACCGTGCCAAACGCACCATAGGTGTTCCCCAGCTGCCAGCGGTTGAAGGCGGCGTTCATCAGCTGGTAGCGGGAGAACAGGTTCTCGACCGGGCGGTAGCTGAGCACCACGAGCAGCACGGCGGCGAGCAGGACCACCACGAGCCACACGACCGGCGCCTGGCTGCCGGCCGCCGCGCCCTCCACAACGTTCGCCCCGGCCCCGGTCCCTGCGGCCGTCCCTGCCGACGCAGCATGCCAGTCGAGCGGGATCGCCGGGAAGACGGCATGCGCCACGGGGTCGCTGACTGCGGCGAAGGCGAGCAGGATGGCCATCCAGTTGAGCCAGGCGAAGTTCCCGCTCGCCACCAGCCAGAGCTGCGTGAAGATGATGATGCCGGCGGCCACACTGGCCAGCGGCTGCGGGGCGAAGAGGAAGAAGGGCACCACCAGCTGCGCAAAATGGTTGCCCAGGACCTCGATTCGGTGCCACGGCTTGGGCAGCAAATGCGCCTGCCGGCTGAGCGGCCCGGGCATCGGCTGGGTCTCGTGGTGGTAGTAGAGGGCGGTCAGGTCACGCCATTCCCGGCCGCCGCGGATCTTGATCATGCCGGCGCCGAACTCCAGCCGGAACACCAGCCAGGCCAGCAGGATCAGGACGGTCCGCGGCGGGGGAGTCTGGTCCGAGCCGAGGAACGCCACAATGAACCCGGCCTCGAGCAGCAGCATCTCCCAGCCGAAGCCGTAGAAAGTCTGCCCCACATTGACGATCGACATGTACAAGAACCACAGGGCCAGGAACGCCAGCAGGGGAACCCACGGCGGGCCAAGCTGGGGCAGGCCCAGGACGATCGCGGCGGCAATTGCCAGCCCGGCCCAGCACACCGTGCGCAGCAGCCGGTCCGTGTAGCGCCAGCTGAACAGGGTGGGCCTGCGCGGCCGGCTGGAGCGTGCCAGGAAATCCGGCACCGGCAACAGCCCGCGCTCGCCGAGGAGGGCAGGAAACTGGTTGAGCGAGGACAGGAAGGCCACAAAATAGAGCGTGGCGGTGCCGCGCTGCAGCACCTGCCGGGCGAACTCGTATTCCGGCGCGTCAAACCAGGCCGTCCACTCCACGATCACCACGTTACGCCTGCAGTACCAGACGGGCATCGAGTTGGCGCTTCGCGGCGGCGTTGCGCCAACACTGCCGTGACATGCCACCGCGACGGCCAGGCCCGGGCACAGAACCCGGTGCGGGATACTTAACCCATGCAGCCGCGCAAGATCGTCCTCCTCGGGTCCACCGGTTCCATCGGCACACAGGCGCTTGACGTCGTCGACGGCGCCCCGCACCTTTTCGATGTCGTCGCGCTCAGCGCGGGCGGCGGCAACCTCGAACTCCTGGCCCGGCAGGCCGTCCACACCCGGGCCCGGGCTGTCGGCTCCGCCACCGGCGATGGGAAGGACCTCCAGACACTGATCGGTGACGCCGCCGCCGCGGCGGGCGTGACGGGCTACCGTCCCGAGATCATCACCGGACCGGACGCCTCCACCCGGATCGCGGAGATCGACGCTGACGTGGTGCTCAACGGCATCACTGGCTCCATCGGCCTGGCGCCCACCCTCGCGGCACTCAAATCCGGTGCCACCCTGGCCCTGGCCAACAAGGAATCCCTGATTGTCGGCGGCGCCCTGGTCAAGGCCGCGGCCCGCGAAGGCCAGATCGTCCCGGTCGACTCCGAACACTCCGCCATCGCCCAGTGCCTGCGCTCCGGCACTGCGACCGAAGTGGACCGGCTGATCCTCACGGCCTCCGGCGGGCCCTTCCGCGGTAAGACCCGCGGGGAGCTGCACGATGTGTCCCCGCAGGACGCACTCGCCCACCCCACCTGGGATATGGGCCTGATGGTCACCACCAACTCCGCCAGCCTGGTCAACAAGGGCCTCGAAGTGATCGAAGCGCACCTGCTCTTCGACATCCCTCTGGACAAGATCGACGTCGTGGTCCACCCGCAGTCCGTGGTCCACTCCATGGTCCAGTTCATCGACGGTTCCACGATTGCCCAGGCCTCCCCGCCGGACATGCGCCTGCCCATCGCCCTGGGCCTCGGCTGGCCGGACCGGGTGCCGAAGGCCGCCCCGGCCTGCGACTGGACCCGGGCCACCAGCTGGACGTTCGAGCCGCTGGACACCGTGGCGTTCCCCGCCGTCGGGCTGGCGAAGGATGCCGCCAAGCAGGGCAGCACGTACCCGGCCGTCTTCAATGCCGCGAACGAGGAGGCCGTCATGGCCTTCCATGCCGGCCGGATCAGGTTCACCGACATCGTCGATACCATCGAAGCAGTCCTCAGCGAACACACAGGGTCCTCCGGGCTGACGGTGGAGTCCGTGCTGGATGCTGAAAGGTGGGCACGCGCCCGCACCCACGAACGTTTAGCCGTCAGAAGCGTCTAGGAAGCAGCAGATCGAAGTATGAGTCCCGTCCTCCTCTTTATCCTCGGTGTCGTCTTTGTGGCGATCGGCATCGCCGTGTCCATTGCCCTCCACGAGGTGGGCCACCTGCTGCCCGCCAAGCTGTTCAAGGTCCGCGTCACCAAGTACATGATCGGCTTCGGGCCCACCCTCTGGTCCCGCAAGAGGGGCGAGACCGAGTACGGTTTCAAGGCCATCCCGCTGGGCGGCTTTGTCTCCATGATCGGCATGTACCCGCCGAACAAGGCGGACGGCACGGTCCGTCCCTCCAGCACCGGAATGTTCCAGTCGCTCGCCTCGGACGCCCGCTCCCTGGCCCACGAGGAAGTCGGCCCCGCCGACGCGAACCGCGTCTTCTACAAACTTCCTGTCTGGAAGAAGATCATCATCATGCTCGGCGGCCCGGCCATGAACATGCTGATCGGACTGGCGCTCACCGCCGTGCTGCTGATGGGCTTCGGCATGGCCACCCAGACCACCACGATCGCCGACGTCTCCAAGTGCCAGGTCAAGGCCGGCGAAACCGTGGACCCGGACTCCGCCGACTGCAAGCCCACCCCCGCCGCCGCCGCGGGCCTGTTGCCCAACGACGTCATCACCTCCTTCGACGGCAAACCCGTGACCAGTTGGGACGAACTCACCGGCTGGATCCGCGCTTCCGCGGACAAGCAGGTCAGCATCGCGGTGGAGCGCGACGGCGTCCCGGTCACCACTGCCGTCACGCCGGTCCTCTCCTCGCGTCCCGTGATGGGCGGCGACGGCCGCCAGGCCAAGGGCGCCGACGGCACCCTCCAATACCAGGATGTCGGTTTCCTGGGCATCGGTGCGCAGACTGCGCTCGTGCCCCAGCCGGCGTCGACGGTTCTGCCGATGGCGGGCGAGAACATCAAGCAGATCGCCGGCGTCGTCGTAAATCTCCCGGCGCGCGTGGTTGGTGTCGCGAAGGCGGCGTTCAGCGAAGAACCCCGCGACCCCAACGGACCCATCAGCGTGGTCGGGGTGGGGCGCGTGGCCGGCGAAGTCGCCGCGATGGAGCAGGTGCCGATGCAGTCCCGGGTGGCCACCCTGGTGGGCCTGCTGGCCGGACTCAACTTCGCCCTGGCCGTCTTCAACCTCATTCCGCTGCTGCCGCTCGACGGCGGCCACGTCGCCGGCGCGCTCTATGAAGGGGCGCGGCGCAGGATCGCCAAGCTCTTCGGCCGCCCGGACCCCGGCGCGTTCGACATCGCCAAGCTGCTCCCGGTCACTTACGTGGTGGCGGTGCTGCTGATGGGCATGGGCGCCCTGCTGATCTACGCGGACATCGTCAAGCCCGTCAACCTCTTCGGCTGACGCCGCGGCCCTCCGGCCTGCGGAAATGTCCGGCGAGGTTCAGGGCGGTGTTGACGCAAAACAGGACCAGAAAGACGGACCATGCGAGGCGCTGGAGGTCCCAGAGCGGCCACCACAGGAACATGTGTGCCCAGAAGTACAGGGCCACGTAGGGGATCAACAGACCCGGCCTGGGCGGTGAGCGCCATTCCACCCGGCGCCAGAGATCGAGATAGCTGCCGTAGAGCGCCCAGGTGCCGAGCAGGAGCGGGCCCACATAAGGGCCGCCAGGACTGCCCGCCGGCAAGGAACCAGAGGCCGAGCGGAAGTCCGAGCCCGCCGACGGCGTAGGCGAGCCAACCCAGGCGGTCCGCGAGCCCGGGACGCCAGCGCCGGGCGGCGAAGAAAGCGGCGAGCACGGACTGGGAACCGAGACCGAAAGCGATGAACGCCGCTTCCGTTGGTGTGGCCACCGGCCCACCTCCGCGGTGTCGTTGTTGCTGTGCCCCCAGACTGGCCCGGCGCGGGGGAGCTGTCAACGGTTCGGCTGTCCGGCCCTTAGCCCTGCGTGCCGGAGGCACGGAGCAGCGCACGGCCTAACCGGATCGCGTTGATTTCTAAATATCAGCTTATTTTGGCTTATTTTTAGTAATCAGTTGAAAATGATTGATTCTCTAAGATCAGCCCTTTAGGGTGGTGCTATGTACGTGATGACCATCGACCAGCGGGGAAGCAGCGCCGACGTCGACCGCGTCCCGGACCTCCTGGCGGAACTGGCCGGTCTTTCCACAGCCGGACGCTTCGAACGTTCCGTGGGCGACGAGGTCCAAGGCGTAGTGCAGCGCCCCGACGAAGTCGTGGACATCGCCCTGCATGCCCTGCGCAGCGGCCGCTGGTACGTGGGAATCGGTGTGGGGGCGGTGGACCTGCCGCTGCCGGCCAGCCCGCGGGAAGGATCCGGGCCGGCCTTCGTGGCGGCACGCGTGGCCGTCGAGAAGGCCAAGTCCGGGGCCGCCCATGTGCCAATCGCCGTCGTCTCCGGCGGCCTGCGCAGGGGGGAGGCGGCACCCTCGCCCGCTGGCTCTGCCGGTGCCCGCGCCTGCGCCAATGCCGAGGCAGTGCTGCGCCTGATCGGACTCCTGGTCCAGGACCGGTCGGCCGCGCAGTGGAAGGTCGTGGATGTGCTGCGCTCGGTGCAGCACGGCCACGCCGGCACCCACGGGACGCAGAAAATCGCTGCCCGGGAACTGGGAATCACCGAACAATCGGTGAGCCGTGCACTGCTGCGCTCCGGATGGCAGGAAGAATGGGCGGCGAGGCCCGCGGCGGAAATGCTGCTGGCCTTCGCCCACGGAGTCATCTCCGGAAACGATGACGCCCGAGGACAGCCCGCGGACCCCCGCACCCCGGACAGCACGGAAGGAGACCGGTGAACGGCCTCTGGATCACCCTGACACTGCTCATCGCCGGTTTCGCCGGCTGGCCCGTCACGGCCCTGGTCTTCCGGCTCGCCCGGACCATCGATGACCGGCAGGACGCCGGCGCTGGTGCCGCCGACCCGGCGAACGACCCTGCGGCGGATGTCACCGTTGATCCCTCGGCAGCGAGTGACACCCCGGTCACCACCACGGCCACCGTGGGCACAGCCGCCCCGGCAGCAGGCACCGCGGCCGCCTCGGTCAGCAGCGTCCGCATCCTGCGCGGCGGCGCTATCATCGGCGTGCTGGAACGCCTCGCCGTCTGCCTCGCAATCCTCGCCGGCGAGCCGGTCGCCATCGCCTATGTGGTCGCGATCAAGGGCCTGGGCCGCTTTGCCGAGCTGAAGGAGACCCCGGTGGCCGCAGAGCGGTTCATCATCGGCACCCTCACGTCGCTGCTGTGGGCGGCCGGCGTCGCAGCCCTGGCCAAGGTACTCGTCCTCGGCTGAAGACGCCGCTCCAACTGCCGCTCCAGACGCCGCTCCAGTCGCACTGGCCAGGTGCCCGGATGGGTACCTGGCCGGTGGGGCGATAGTGTATCCGTATGACTGTTTTTGCTGTTGAGTACGTATACGATGCCGAATCCTCCGAAGCCCGCGACGCCACCCGCCCGGCGCACCGCGAATGGACCGCAGGACTTGCCCAGGAGGGAACGCTGCTCGCCAGCGGCCCCTACGGTGACGGCGCCGGTGCGCTGCTGATCTTCAAGGCCGCCGATGAGCGGGCCCTGAACGAGGTCCTCAAGCAGGACCCCTTCGCCGCCGCCGGTGCCATCTCCGGCACCCGCACCATGGCCTGGGCTCCCGTGACCGGCCTCCTGGCCGGCCACGCCGCCTAGCCGCCCCCGCCAGACCTACTTCGACACAAGGAGTCCATGTGACCTCGGTCAGCCTGGGAATGCCGTCAGCACCGCCCCCCGTCCTCGCGCCGCGCCGCAAGACCCGCCAGATCAAAGTGGGTTCGGTCGGCGTCGGCTCCGATTCGCCGATCAGCGTGCAGTCGATGACCACCACCCCCACCACGGACATCAACGCCACGCTGCAGCAGATCGCCGAGCTCACGGCCTCCGGCTGTGACATTGTGCGCGTCGCGTGCCCGTCCGCGGACGACGCCGAGGCCCTGCCGATCATCGCGCGAAAGTCCCAGATCCCCGTCATCGCGGACATCCATTTCCAGCCGAAGTACGTTTTTGCCGCGATCGAAGCCGGTTGCGCCGCGGTCCGGGTGAACCCCGGCAACATCCGCAAGTTCGATGACCAGGTCAAGGAAATCGCCCGCGCGGCCAAGGACCACGGCACCTCGATCCGGATCGGCATCAACGCGGGCTCGCTCGAGCCCGGCATCCTGAAGAAGTACGGCAAAGCCACCCCGGAAGCCCTCGTGGAATCCGCCGTCTGGGAAGCCTCGCTTTTCGAGGAGCACGGCTTCCACGACTTCAAGATCTCGGTCAAGCACAACGATCCTGTCATCATGGTCGCCGCCTACGAGATGCTGGCCGAACAGGGCGACTGGCCGCTGCACCTTGGCGTGACCGAGGCAGGCCCGGCCTTCCAAGGCACCATCAAGTCGGCCACGGCCTTCGGTGCCCTGCTGTCCCGCGGCATCGGCGACACCATCCGGGTTTCCCTCTCCGCCCCGCCGGTGGAGGAAATCAAGGTCGGCAACCAGATCCTGCAGTCGCTCAACCTGCGCCCGCGCAAGCTCGAGATCGTCTCCTGCCCGTCCTGCGGCCGCGCCCAGGTGGACGTGTACACGCTGGCCGAGCAGGTCACGGCAGGGCTGGAAGGCATGGAGATCCCGCTGCGCGTTGCCGTGATGGGATGTGTCGTCAACGGACCGGGCGAAGCCCGCGAAGCCGACCTCGGTGTCGCCTCGGGCAACGGCAAGGGCCAGATCTTTGTGCGGGGCCAGGTCATCAAGACTGTCCCCGAGGACCAGATTGTTGAGACACTGATCGAAGAGGCCATGCGTATCGCTGAAGAGATGGGGGAGGCCGATGGCGAAGATGCTGTCAAGGGTAGCCCCGTGGTTAGCGTCTCGTAAGGACGGCGCCGCTCCCGGCGTCGCAGTCCGGACCCTTGGGGGCCCGGACACTTCCCAGCTCGTGGACCTGGCGCGGCAGGACGCCGTCGCCAATGTCTTCATCCTGTCGCACCTGGCAACCGCCGGTTCGGCGGCGCCCACCACCGGCGGGGCCAGCATCCTTGGCGTGTTCGACGGCGGTACCCTCCTCGGCGCCTGCTGGGCCGGAGCCAACCTGGTTCCCGTGCAGCTGGACCCCGGGCTTGCCGGCGCGGTGGCAGCCGCCGCGCACCGCTCGGGCCGCCGGTACGCCTCGATCTTCGGCCCGGCCGACACGGTCCTGGCCTTGTACGCCGGGCTGGAACTGTTCGGCCAGACGGCCCACGAGATCCGCGATGACCAGCCGCTGATGACAATTTCCGGGCCGCCCGCCGTGACCCCGAATCCACAGCTGGGTTTCGGCCAACTGGCGGACTTCGACCGGATCCTGCCCGCGTGCGCAGCGATGTTCGAGGAGGAAGTGGGATATTCGCCCTACCTCGGCGGCCGGGAGTACTACAGCCGCCGGGTCAAGGGCCTCATCCGCGAGGGCCATTCCATGGTGCACCTGAGCCCCGAGCGCGAGGTGGTCTTCAAAGCCGAGCTGGGGGCCGTCACCCCGGAGGTAACGCAGGTCCAGGGGGTCTGGATGAACCCGGAGTTCCGCGGCCAGGGCCTCAGTGCAGGCTACATGGCAGCCGCCGTCGTGCTGGCCCAGACCCTTGCCCCGGTCACCAGCCTGTACGTCAACAATTTCAACACCCGGGCCCGCGCCACCTACGAGCGCGTGGGCTTCCGCCAGGTGGGCACGTTCGCCACTGTTCTCTTCTGATTTCTGCACTTTCATAACTGCAGTGGTCTTCTACCCCCAGCCGTAACACTGGCATCACAGCAAAATATCTGAATCGGGACTCTTGTTTTCGTGCCCTGTGTCACATAAATTCGATCTAGCCGTGTCGCATGGGCACGTGTTTCCACGGGTGCGGTTGCCGGGATGCAGACGCCCTTGAGGGCAACACCAGAAGCCCTCAGCCGGAACTTTGGCGGATCTGGGGGCCGCAGAGCCACGCCATGACAGGATGACCAGCCGGGAACGGCCAGGGGCTTCCGTCAGTTATGGCGTGGCTCTTCTGCGTCCGGGCTGACGGTAGATTAGTACCTGGACTTGTGGGCCGGTTTTGCCGGTCCAGCTGATTCTCCAACTGACTCACAGCTTCGCTGCTTTGCCCCGCACCTTCCCAGAAACGGATAGATACCCAGTGGTCCTTCGACTCTCCAAGCTGTTCCTGCGCACCCTGCGTGAAGATCCCGCCGACGCCGAAGTGGCCAGCCACCGGCTGCTGGTCCGTGCCGGGTATATCCGCCGGGCTGCCCCGGGCATCTACACGTGGCTTCCGCTGGGCCTGAGCGTGCTGCGCAAGGTGGAGGCGGTCATCCGCGAGGAAATGTCCGCTATCGGCGCCCAGGAAGTGCATTTCCCGGCCCTGCTGCCCAAGGAGCCCTACGAAGCCACGAACCGCTGGACCGAGTACGGCGACGGGATTTTCCGGCTCAAGGACCGCAAGGGCAACGACTACCTGCTGGCCCCCACGCACGAGGAAATGTTCACCCTGCTGGTCAAGGACCTGTATTCCTCGTACAAGGACCTGCCGCTGAGCATCTACCAGATCCAGAACAAGTACCGCGACGAGGCACGCCCCCGGGCCGGGCTGCTGCGCGGCCGCGAGTTCATCATGAAGGACTCCTACTCCTTCGACGTCGACGACGCCGGCCTGGACGCCAGCTACGCCGCGCACCGCGGCGCCTACCTGAAGATCTTCGCGCGCCTCGGCCTCGAGGTCATCCCGGTGGCAGCCACGGCCGGCGCCATGGGCGGGTCCAAGAGCGAGGAATTCCTGCACCCTACCGAGATCGGCGAGGACACGTTCGTCCGCTCCGCCGGCGGCTACGCGGCCAATGTCGAGGCCGTCACCACCGTCGTCCCCGCGGACATCGACTTCAGCAACGCTCCCGCCGCAGAGGTCCGGGACACCCCGGACACCCCCACCATCGAGACCCTCGTGGACGCCGCCAACGCCCTGGCGCCCCGCAGCGGGGCCGACGGCGGCGCCTGGACGGCCGCCGACACCCTCAAGAACGTCGTTCTCGCCGTCACCCTCCCGACCGGCGAACGCCAGATCGTCGTCATTGGCCTGCCCGGCGACCGCGGCGTCGACCTCAAGCGTGTGGAAGCGAACATCGGGTCCTTCCTGCCGATCGGCGGCGAAATCACGATCGAGGCCGCCAACGAGGAAGACCTCAAGAAGCAGCCCCTCATCGTCAAGGGCTACCTTGGCCCCGGCCTGTCCCTGGACGCGCCCCTGCTGGGCACCGAGGGCGCCGCCAAACTGCTGTACCTCGTGGATCCCCGGGTTGTCCGGGGCTCCGCCTGGGTCACCGGCGCCAACGAGGCCGGCAAGCACGTCTTCGGCCTGGTCGCCGGACGCGACTTCGGCTGGGACGGCGTCATCGAGTGCACCGAGGTGCGCGCCGGCGACGAGGCCCCCGACGGCTCAGGCCCCCTGGAAACCGCCCGTGGCATCGAAATGGGCCACATCTTCCAGCTCGGCCGCAAGTACGCCGCAGCCATGGACCTCAAGGTCCTGGACCAGAACGGCAAGCAGGTTGTGGTCACCATGGGTTCGTACGGCGTCGGCGTCACCCGCGCGGTCGCGGCCCTGGCCGAATCCAACCACGACGACAAGGGCCTCATCTGGCCGCGCGCCGTCGCGCCGGCCGATGTCCACGTGGTGGCCGTTGGCCGCGGCGAGGAGATCTTCGCCGCCGCGGAGAAGCTGGCCCTTGACCTGGAAGCGGCCGGCCTCGAAGTGATCTACGACGACCGTCCCAAGGTGTCCCCGGGCGTGAAGTTCGGCGACGCCGAACTCGTCGGTGTGCCGACCATCCTCGCCGTCGGACGCGGGCTGGTGGACGGCGTCGTCGAGATCAAGGACCGCCGCAGCGGCAACGCCGAGAACATCGCCGTGGACAAGGCCGTCGATTACGTCGTCAACGCCGTGCGCAACAGCTGACCAGCTGAACTAGGCAGGCGTGGTTTCCGGACTCGAGTCGATCGAGCTCAGTACTCTCATCCTGATCGTGGTCGCCGGCTTCGCCGCGGGCTGGGTCGATGCCGTCGTCGGGGGCGGGGGATTGATCCAGCTCCCGGCCATGCTGCTGGTGCCGGGCATCAGCCCGGTGCAGGCGCTGGCCACCAACAAGATGGGCTCCATCTTCGGCACCACGACCAGTGCCGTCACGTACTACGGCAGGGTGCGGCCGGACCTGCGCACGGCGCTGCCCATGGCGGTGATCGCCATGGCCGGCAGCCTCGGCGGCGCAGTACTCGCCGCGAACCTCCCGGCGAGCGTGTTCAAGCCCATCATCGTGGTGGCGCTCGTCGCCGTCGCGCTCTTCACCGCTTTCCGCCCCAACGTGGGGGAACTGACCAGGCTGCGGCACAGCGGGCACCGGCACTATGTGCTGGCGTGCCTGATCGGCGGCGTGATCGGCTTCTATGACGGCCTGATCGGCCCCGGCACCGGATCATTCCTGATCATCGCGCTGGTCTCCGCGATGGGCTACGCCTTTCTCGAAGCAAGCGCCAAGGCCAAGATCGTGAACATGGCCACCAACGCCGGCGCCCTGCTGTTCTTCGTGCCGCACGGCGCCGTGCTGTGGGGTCTCGGGCTCGTCCTGGGCCTGGCGAACATGGCCGGCGGGTACCTGGGCGCCCGGACGGCCGTCAAACAGGGAAACAAGTTCATCCGCATTGTGTTCCTCGCCGTCGTGGGGGCGCTCATCATCAAGCTCGGCTCCGACATCTGGCAGGACAGCATCGCGTAGCATCAGCGCCCCGGCCCCGCACCGGTGCCCGCTCCCGTGAGGGCTGCCCGTACCGTGCCCGCGGGCGTAGCATGCAGCTATGTCAGCACCGGAAGAACGCTACGGCGATGCCCTGGAAGCTGCGGCCAGGCACGCACGCCAGTGGCTGGAGAGCCAGGAAACGCGCCGTGTTGGCCCGCGCGTGACCGCGGCGGACCTCGCGGCCGACTTCGGCGGGCCGCTGCCCGAAGAGGGCATGCCGGCGGCCGAGGTGGTGGACTACCTGGCAACGAAGGCTGAGCCCGGACTGATGGCCATGCCCTCCGGCCGCTTCTTCGGCTGGGTCATCGGCGGGACCCTTCCGGCGGCCCTGGCCGCGGACTGGCTGGTCAGCGCGTGGGACCAGAACGCCGGGCTGCGCTACGCCACTCCCGCGACTGCCGCTATTGAGGAGGCCGCCGGCGGCTGGTTGCTGGAGCTGCTGGGGCTGCCGGCAGAGTCCGACGTCGGCTTCGCCACCGGCGCCACCATGGCCAACTTCACCGGCCTCGCCGCGGCGCGGTGGCGCCTGATGACGGAGGCAGGCTGGGACCTGGACGTCAACGGCCTCGCCGGCGGCCCCAGGATCCACTGCTTCGTTGGCCAAGAACGCCACGACACGATCGACCTCGGCCTCCGGTACCTCGGGCTGGGCCGGCCCACGGCCGTCGCCGCGGACCGGCAGGGCCGCATCATCCCCGGGGAACTGGACCGCGCCCTCGGGCGCACGCTGGACGGCGCGCCAAGCCGGGGAAACAACTCCGGGCGGGCCCCGGCGTTGGTGTGCCTGCAGGCCGGGAACCTGCATTCCGGTGCCTTTGACCCCTTCCTCGAGGCAATCGCCGTCGCAAAATCGTACGGTGCCTGGGTACACGTCGACGGCGCCTTCGGGCTCTGGGCCGCCGCGGTCCCCGAACTCGCCGAACTGACCGCCGGGCTGGAACTCGCCGACTCCTGGGGCACCGACGCGCACAAAACGCTCAACGTCCCCTACGACTGCGGCATCGCGGTTTGCCGGGATGTCCAGGCCCTGCGCTCCGCCATGGGCGTGCACACCAGCTACCTGATCCAGGCGGCGGACGGCACGGCGGACCCGTTCGAGAAGGTCCCCGAACTCTCCCGCCGGGCCCGCGGCGTCCCGGTGTGGGCGGCCCTGAAGTCGCTCGGCAGGGACGGCGTCGCCAGCCAGGTCCGCACGCTCGTGCAGCGCGCTGCGCAACTGGCGGAGCAGCTGTCCGCGCTCGACGGCGTCGAGGTGCTCAACGACGTCGACTACACCCAGGTCTCGCTGGCCTTCGGCGACGACGCCGCCACGCGCGCCGTGACGGCCCGGATCATCGCCGACGGCCGGGTCTGGATGTCCGGTTCGCGCTGGCGGGACCGCGACATCCTCCGGATCTCGGTCAGCAACTGGAGCACGGACGACGCCGACGTGGCGGTTGCCGTGGACGCCGTCCGGGACGCCCTGGCCGCGGTCCGCGGCCAGAACGACTAGCTGCCTGCGTCGCCCGGCGCCGGCAGCCCGTGGGGTGCGGGAAGCTCCGGCAGCGTGCGGCCGGCCAGTGTGCTGGCCACCCAGAGCGAACGGGCGAGATCGCCCTCATGGCCCGGCTTCGCGGCATACCGGAGGGCGTTGTCGACCTCGCGGGCCAGGGCCCATTGCCGGGCGACGTCGGCGTCGAGGCCCGCGGCCAGGCTGAAGTCACGGCAGCGCTCCAGCAGGCCTTGTTCCGGATCCGCCCGGGGCAGCTCAGGAATCCGGTTCCACAGCAAGGGTGCCACCGCGAATTCCGCTTCGCCGATCATGGGCTGCGGATCGATGGCGGCCCAGCCGTCGGCCGGTTTCGGTGCGCCTCTTTCCGGGCCACCACGGCCGGGCCGGGCCAGGATATTCACGTAGTGCAGGTCGGTGTGGACCAGCACGTCGCGGCCGGAGCGGCGGCCGACGGCTCCGCGCGTCTGGCAGACCTCAAGCGCAGCTTCCAGCAGCCAGCGCGGGAACGGCCGGCCCAGAAGGTCCCAGGTCGCCGGCAGTTCGTCACTCCACTGCTCGGCCCTGGCCGCCACGTGTTCGAACGCCCGCCAGGCCGGCCCGCCGTCGGGCACCAGGCTCAGCCGGCGAACAAGCTCACCCCACACCGGCACCGCCACGTCCACGGGCTCATCCTGAAGCGAGCGGACGGGGTCCAGGCGCTCCAGCAGCAGCGCCCCGGCACCGGCGTCGTGCGCCAGCAGACGCACCGCCCCGTCCCCCTTCCAGAGGACGAGGGCCTGCGGTTCCGCCAGCGCTTCGTCGTGCGGATAGGCAATTTTGAGGACTGCAGCGCCGGCAGCTCCTTCGGCGGCCACCCCGGCTGGGGCACCGGTGCGACGGCGCACCGGGACGACGATGGCGCCGTGGCCGTTCCAGGGCAGTGCGCCGGTAGCGAGCTCAAGCTCGAGCTGCCACCGGTCCAGGGACTGCTGGATCAGCCGGGGGAGCGACGCCAGCCAGTCGCGGCCGCTGGCGCTGGCGCCGTAGCGGCGGCTGAGCTCGGGCGGGATCGGGACGTCTGCAGGCTGGATCACAGATCCAGCGTAGTTGGCCCGGCCGCGGGGCAGGACTGTCAGGCCGTGATGCCGCTGGCGCCGAGCCAGCTGCCGATCAGGAAGGTCGCGATCAGCGCTGCCGCGCCGCCGATCACCACGCGGATGGCCGCCTTGGACTTTGAACCGCCGCCGATCCAGGCGCCGATGGCTCCGGTCAGGGCCAGAGCCACCAGCACAGCCACGAACGTCAGCGGCACCCGGATGTTTTCCGGCGGCAGGAGGATGGCCAGCATGGGGAGGACCGCACCGACCAGGAACGCCGCGGCGGAGGCGAAGGCGGCGTGCCAGGGGCTGACAATGTCCGTCTCGTCAATGTGGAGCTCGGCGGAAAGGTGGGCGCCGAGGGCATCGTGGGCGGTGAGTTCCAAGGCCACAGTGCGGGCGGTGTCGGCGCTGAGGCCCTTGCCCTGGTAAATGGCGGCGAGCTCCTCAAGTTCCTCTTCGGGCTGTTCGGCCAGTTCCCGGCGTTCCTTCTCGATCAGCGCCTGCTGGCTGTCCTTCTGGCTGCTCACGGACACGTATTCGCCCAGGGCCATCGAGATTGCACCACCCACAACGCCGGCGGCACCGGCGATAAGGATGGGGCCGGAGTCCGTGGTCACGCCGGCGACGCCGACCACAATCGCGGCGACGGAGACGATGCCGTCGTTGGCGCCCAGCACACCTGCGCGCAGCCAGTTGAGGCGGTGCGCGATGTCGTTGTGGTGGGGCTCGTTCTCGTGCTGGGTGGGGGTGGCTTGACTGTCCATGACTACAGCAAACCACCGGCGCCCCCGGCCCACCAGTATTACGAGCCTAAGTTAGCCGCGGCTTGCACGTCAGCACAGCGGTTCCCGCCACCCGTGTGCGGCGCAGCGGGGGCACATTGACGCGGACACGCCGGGTTCAGGACAGGTTTCGTGGCCAACGGACCTCAAAGGCGCCCCGGACGGCCGCCACCCGGCGGCCGTGCCCCCGCAGCCCCAACTCCCCGCAGCCCCAACTCCCCGCCGCCTCGGGTCCCCGCCGCCTCGGGTCCTGGGGCCGGACGCGATCTGCGCAGCGGGGGCACTTTGGCGCGGACACGCCGGGTTCAGGACAGGTTTCGTGGCCAACGGACCTCAAAGGCGCCCCGGACGGCCGGCGGGACGGAGGGGAGGAGCGCAGGACGTGGAAGAGGAAGGAGCTAAGTAGCGCAGCAAGGGCTAGGGAAGCTCAGGGAACCCGTCCGGGTCCGCCGCCAGGCCGGGAAGAACGCCGGTGTCCGCACCCCAGAGGGCGGACCGGCGCGCGGCACCCACGAGGCCGGCGATCGCCCACTGCCGGGTCTGGCCCTCGCTCAGGGCAACCAGATCGCCATAGACAGGCAGCGCCGAGGCCTCCAGTCCGCCGAGGCCTGCGGCGGGAGAGGCCAGGAACGCCGGCGCAATCGTGTACCCGGCTGCGCGCGGCGGGACGGGTGCGCAATGCATCCGGCTCAGTTCTTCCGCGCCGGCGGCGAGGGCCTCATGCCGGGCGAGCTGCTCCGACGCAGGGCCGGCCGCTGGACCACCCAGCCGGGTCAGGGCCACCTGGTAGCCGTAGACAGTTTCCAGTTCGGTCTCGACTGTCGCCGCCAGCGCACCGGGAAGGGACGCGGCCGCAGCATCCGCGCCGGCCGAAAACCCTGGGAACGACCCTGACGACGACCCTGACGACGACGGCGATGCCTGGACGGCACTGGGGCACGCGCCGGACAGCCGGGGTGCGGCGGGGTCGGACACCACGGGCGCGGGCGCCCCGGCGGCGGCGGCGAGGGAGGACGCCTGGAGCAGCTGGGCGGTCCCGACGGCGGCAAGCAACCGGGCCATTCCGCCGTCGGCCACGGCGGCGTCGGCGAGCCGTTGCGAGGCGCTGGCCGCCAGTTCGGTTGCCAGCGCGGCCACGGACGCGGGCAGCGGAACAGCAGACGGGGCGGCAGCAGTGCCAAAGCCCGGCGACGAAGGGGCGGCCGGTGCGTCCTGGCCCGGCACCAGGAGGGCCCGGGAATGGCTTGTCAGCAAACTCACAGTCCGCGCCACGGCGGGCTGTGGGTCGCCGGCGGCGGACTTGCCAAGTTGCTCGCCGGCGGCACGCAGCCGCAGGGTTTCGGTTAGCGCGGCCGACCGCGCCTGTTCGGAAAACGGCGGTTCGGCGGGTTCCTTGGGGCTTCCGGGACTCCAGGCCAGGCCAAGGCTGGCAACCACGAGGGCGAGGCAGGCAAGGAGCGCGATGCGGGGCATGAGCTCCCGCCGCCGCTTTTCCCTGCTGTCGTCTTTCACAACAGACCATATTGTCATGCTCCTCATGCCGGCCGGGAACTGAAGTGCACCACGGCGCCCGGAAAATCGCTAGGCTAGTACACACAACATCATCTAGAGCGGGAGGCGGCCGGCATCATGACCAACCCAGAAGCCACGACTTCAACAGACCGGACCGGAACGGGTAAGGCTGAAGCCGCACCCGCCCACAACTTCGAGGCCGAGCGGCTGCATGCCCTCCTGGAGCCCGAAGTCCAGGCAAACCGGCTGTACCTCGAGGACGTCTCCATTCACGTCGCCGGCGCCAACCGGGTGGTCCACGTGGTGGTGGACCTGCCGCAGGAGGAGGCCGGCGGCGTCGGCCTCGACGTCATCGCCGAGATTTCCAAGACCCTCTCCGACATCCTGGACAACGATCCCAGCACCGACGCGCGCCCGTACGAGCTTGAGGTTTCCTCTCCCGGCGTCGGCCGTCCCCTTACCGAAGAGCGGCACTGGCACCGTGCCCGCGGCCGGATGGTCAAGGTCAATGTCCTGCAGGGCGAGAACGTCACGGGCCGGGTGCAGTCCGTCGATGACGAGGGCGTCACCCTGGTCCCGGAGATCACCGTGAAGAAGGGCATGAAGCCCAAACAGGGTGAGCCCATCAAGCTTCCTTTCGACAGGATCCGCAGTGGAAAAGTCGAGATAGAGTTCAGCCGCCTCGAAGAGGCTGGCCTGGAGAACGCACACAATGGACCTTCTGAGGAGGCCTAATGGATATTGACATGAGCGCACTGAGACTCCTGGAGCGTGAGCGTGAAATCCCGCTGGATCTCCTGATTCCGACGATCGAGCAGGCCCTGCTGGTGGCCTACCACAAGACGCCGGGAGCCTTCGAGAAGGCCCGTGCCGAGCTGGACCGCAAGAGCGGGCACGTGACCATCTGGGCCACGGAGATCGACGACGACGGCGCCCCCATCGGCGAATTCGAAGACACACCCGCAGGCTTTGGCCGCATCGCCGCCAGCACTGCACGCCAGATCATCCTGCAGCGCCTGCGCGACGTCGAGGACGACAACGTCCTCGGCGAGTTCAAGGGCCGCGAGGGCGAACTTGTTGCCGGAACCATCCAGCAGGGCAACAACCCGCACATGATCCAGGTCAACCTGGGCACGGTGGAGGCACTCCTGCCGCCGCCCGAGCAGGTGCCGGGGGAGAAGTACACCCACGGGAACCGGCTCCGCGCCTTCGTGATCGACGTGCACCGCGGCACCAAGGGCCCGTCCATCACCCTGTCCCGCTCGCACCCGGGCCTCGTGCGGAAGCTCTTCGAAATGGAAGTCCCGGAAATCGCGGACCGCTCCGTGGAAATCGTCGCCCTGGCCCGCGAAGCCGGACACCGCACGAAGATGGCCGTCAAAGCCAACAACCCCGGCATCAACGCCAAGGGTGCTTGCATCGGTGAAATGGGATCGCGTGTCCGTGCGGTCATGAACGAACTCAACGACGAAAAAATCGACATTGTCGACTACAGCGACGATCCCGCGACGTTCATCGCCAGCGCACTGTCCCCGTCCCGGGTGAATTCGGTCACCATCACGGACGAGGCAACCCGCTCGGCCCGTGTGGTGGTCCCGGACTACCAGCTCTCCCTCGCCATCGGCAAGGAGGGCCAGAACGCCCGCCTCGCCGCCAAGCTCACCGGCTGGCGGATCGACATCGTCTCTGACGCTGCGGTCAGCCGCGACAAATAGGCCCCACCGTGGCGGCCCCAGCAAAGGGGTCACAACAAAAGGGCCGGACTTCGGGCCCGCCCGCCGGCGTCCCGGGCCCCGTAAGTTCGGGGTCCGGCCGCTCGAGGGGCTAGAATAGACATGACCGCGCCTCACGGCCGGTATCCGCGTGTCCCTTGCGCGTCCGGGTTTGCGTCCGGCGAAGGTGTTGGTGACAACCCCTTGGCCTGGCAGGCTCAGGACTCCGGGTCGGCAGATATGTACTGGCAGGAAGAAACTCGTAAGTGGCACACGTGCAACACCTCGGGAATCAGCCGCAACGTACCTGCATCGGATGCCGGAAGAAGGGCACGCGGTCACAGCTACTCCGGCTCGTCGCCGACAGCAGCGGTTCATCCGCTGTCGTAGTCGACGAACGACGCCGGATGGCTGGCAGGGGTGCATGGCTGCACCCCAGCGAAAAGTGCCTGGCACTGGCGGTCAAACGTCGAGCGTTCGGACGCGCCCTCAACGGCGCTGCCGGAACCGCCGACGTCGAACGCCGGATCATGGCGGGCACGCAAGCCGTGGACACCCCGGTGGCCGCAGCAACAACCGTCCAACCTGAAAGCGGGTCAGAAAACTGATGGAAACCCGATGAGTTCCCAGCGATGAGTGCGCAACGATGACAACTTTGTTGCGCTCTGCAATGGACCTTTCAGCTGCACTCGCGGCGGAGGTCCGCAGTAAGAAGTAGACGGTTCGTGCCTGGCTCGGTGCGGACCGAGACAGGAGAAATGTGGCCAAGGTCCGCGTACATGAGCTCGCTAAAGAGCTCGGTATTACTTCCAAAGATGCAGTAACCAAACTGCAGGAACTGGGCGAATTCGTTCGCTCTGCCTCTTCCACCATTGAGGCCCCCGTTGTGAGGAAACTCCGCAACGCCTTCCCCGACGCAGCAGCAGCTTCGAAGTCCGAAGCGCCTGCGTCCGCCCCCAAGGCACCCGCCAGCCCCTCGGCAAACCGTCCGGCGCCTGCGCCGGCTCCGGCCGCCCCCAAGGTTGCGGAAACGAAGACTGAAGCTCCGGCTCCGGCAGCGGCTGCTCCGGCACCCAGTGCCGCCCCTGCGGCCCCCGCCGCCCCGGCAGCTCCGGCGGCCCAGGCTCCGGCAGCACCGTCGACGGGCGTCAAGCCCGGCGCACGTCCGGCACCCAAGGCTGAAACCCCGGCTGCTCCGGCACGCCAGGGTGGCTCGGCGCCCCGCCCGGGCGGTCCCCGCCCCGGCAACAACCCGTTCGCGACCTCCCAGGGCATGCCCCGGGGCCGCGGCGGCGACAACGAACGTCCCTCGCGTCCGGGTAACAACCCGTTCGCTCCTTCCCAGGGCATGCCGCGTCCGGGCGGAAGCCGCACCGAGGGCGAACGCCCCGGCGGCCCGCGTCCCGCAGCAGGCGCTGGTGGTCCCCGTCCCGGTGCTCCCCGCACCGGCGGCGCTCCGGGCGCACGCCCGGGCGCTCCGCGTCCGGCCGGCGCAGCAGGCGCTGGCCGTCCGGCAGGGGCCGGCGGAAACCGTCCGACTCCCGGCATGATGCCTAACCGCACCGAACGTCCCGCACCCGCTGGTGCAGGACGTCCCGGCGGCGGGGCCCGCGGTCCGGGCCGTCCGGGTGGCGCTCCAGGTACCGGTGCTCCCGGTGCCGGTGGCGGCGCTCCGGCCGGCGGCGGCTTTGGCAAGGGCGGCCGCGGTCGCGGCGGCACCCAGGGTGCTTTCGGCAAGGGCGGTGCAGGCCGTGGCAAGCAGCGCAAGTCGAAGCGTGCCAAGCGCCAGGAACTCGAGCAGATGAGTGCCCCGTCGCTGGGCGGCGTCAGTGTGCCCCGCGGTGACGGCAACACTGTAGTCCGGCTTCGCCGCGGCTCGTCCATCACGGACTTCGCCGACAAGATCGAGGCGAACCCCGCAGCACTGGTGACCGTCCTCTTCCACCTCGGCGAAATGGCTACCGCCACGCAGTCGCTGGATGAAGAGACCTTCGCCCTGCTGGGTGAGGAGCTTGGCTACAAGCTCCAGGTCGTGTCCCCGGAAGACGAGGAGCGCGAGCTGCTCTCCGGTTTCGACATCGACTTCGATGCCGAGCTGGAAGCCGAAGGCGACGAGGAACTTGAGGCCCGTCCTCCGGTCGTCACTGTCATGGGTCACGTTGACCACGGTAAGACCCGCCTGCTCGACGCCATCCGCAAGTCCGACGTTATGGCGGGCGAGCACGGCGGCATCACGCAGCACATCGGTGCCTACCAGGTCACGCATGCCCACGAAGGTACCGATCGCAAGATCACCTTCATCGATACTCCGGGCCACGAGGCGTTCACCGCCATGCGTGCCCGTGGTGCGAAGGTCACCGACATTGCCATCCTCGTGGTGGCAGCGGACGACGGCGTGATGCCGCAGACCATCGAAGCCCTCAACCACGCGCAGGCGGCCAACG
The DNA here is from genome assembly GCF_055412805.1 of Pseudarthrobacter kochi. Lineage (NCBI taxonomy): Bacteria > Bacillati > Actinomycetota > Actinomycetes > Micrococcales > Micrococcaceae > Pseudarthrobacter > Pseudarthrobacter kochi. The sequence continues at coordinate 119,143 of NZ_JBVAYV010000003.1, read as the reverse complement.
TGCCGATCGTCGTGGCCGTGAACAAGATCGACAAGGAAGGCGCCAACCCGGAAAAGGTCCGCGGCCAGCTGACCGAGTACGGACTGGTTCCGGAAGAGTACGGTGGCGACACCATGTTCGTGGAGGTCTCTGCCCGCCAGAACCTGAACATCGACGAGCTGCTCGAGGCTGTCCTGCTCACCGCAGACGCAGCCCTGGACATGCGCGCCAACCCGAACAAGGACGCCCGCGGTATCGCGATTGAAGCCAACCTGGACAAGGGCCGCGGCGCGGTTGCTACCGTCCTGGTTCAGTCCGGCACCCTGCACGTCGGCGACACCATCGTGGCAGGCACGGCCCACGGCCGCGTCCGTGCGATGTTCGACGACGACGGCAGCGCACTGACCGAGGCAGGCCCGTCCCGCCCCGTGCAGGTACTGGGTCTGTCCAACGTCCCGCGCGCCGGCGACACCTTCTTCGTGACCGCTGACGAGCGCACCGCCCGCCAGATCGCCGAGAAGCGTGAAGCTGCGGACCGTAACGCCGCCCTGGCCAAGCGCCGCAAGCGCATCAGCCTGGAAGACTTCGACCAGGCCGTCGCCGATGGCAAGATCGACACCCTCAACCTCATCCTCAAGGGTGACGTGTCCGGTGCCGTGGAAGCCCTCGAAGACGCGCTGCTCAAGATCGACGTCGGCGAGGGTGTCCAGCTCCGCGTTATCCACCGCGGTGTCGGTGCGATCACGCAGAACGACGTCAACCTGGCAACGGTCGACAGCGCCGTCATCATCGGCTTCAACGTCAAGCCCGCCGAGCGTGTTGCCGAACTGGCAGACCGCGAAGGCGTGGACATGCGCTTCTACTCCGTCATCTACGCAGCAATTGATGACATTGAGGCAGCCCTCAAGGGCATGCTCAAGCCGGAGTACGAAGAGGTCCAGCTTGGCACCGCCGAGGTCCGCGAAGTGTTCCGTTCCTCCAAGTTCGGCAACATTGCAGGCTCGATCGTCCGCTCGGGTGTTATCCGACGCAACGCCAAGGCCCGTGTCACCCGCGACGGCAAGATCATCGGTGACAACCTCACCGTTGAGACGCTCAAGCGCTTCAAGGACGACGCCACCGAGGTCCGCACGGACTTCGAGTGTGGTATCGGTCTTGGCTCGTTCAACGACATCACCGAAGGTGACATCATCGAGACCTTCGAGATGCGCGAGAAGCCGCGCGTCTAAGGTGTCTTAGCGTTACAGGTGCGGGGCCGTTGGGTTTTTCCCGGCGGCCCCGCCCCTTCGCCGGACGGTTTTCGATCTTCGATCGCAAACCGTCCGGCTCCGACAGGCCCGATGCCACTCCCAGGCCGCCGGGAAAAACCCAACGGGAGTCCGTCGTAGACTCGCCTTAGGCGCGTGGCAACAAACCCAACAAGTGTGCGGCAACCGTTCAGGCGCCGTCGTACATCCAAATTTTTAGGAGTGGAAATGGCTGATCCCGCACGGGCTGCCAAGTTGGCGCAGCGGATTAAGGTTGTTGTTGCTGAGGCCCTGGGTCGTAGGGTCAAGGATCCCCGGCTTGAGGGCGTCACTGTTACCGATGCGCGTGTGACCAATGATCTGCAGCACGCCACGATTTACTACACCGTGTTCGGTGACCAGCTGGTCCAGGCCGAGGCTGCCAAAGGGCTTGAGAAAGCCAAGGGCGTGCTGCGGCAGGAAGTTGGACGGAACATCACCGTCCGGTTGACCCCGACCCTCGAGTTCGTGGCGGACCAGATTCCCGTGAACGCCTCTAACCTGGAGGAACTGCTCCGGGCCGCGAAGAAGCGTGACGCCGAGGTGGCCGCCCTCGCCGCCAGCGCAAAGCACGCAGGCGACGCCGACCCCTACAAGAGCGACACACCGCAGGACGTGGAGCTCGACGAGGACGACTTCGACGAAGAGGACCTGGACCTCATCGACGAAGACGACGTCGACGAGGACACCAACAAGTAGTCCAGCAACATTTGTCCTGCACCACTGCAGGACTGCAAGGAAATGGCCGGCCCCGGTGGGGGACCGGCCGTTCCTGTTCAGCCGCGCGCCGTTGCGTCAGGACTTCGCCGAGCCGTCGTGCCGCCCGGACTCCAGATCCAGGTACATGACCTGGCCGTCCGGCGGGCCTCCGGAGCCGGGCAGGGCGTTGACCGTGGCATAGAGGATGTGTCCGCGGAGGTCGACGTCGGCGGTGAAGGCAGCCGCGAGCACCACTGTCTGTTCGCCCGAGTCCGGGTCGATCCTGAGGCCGCCCTCGCCGAACAGCGAGGCAACGTACATGTCACCGTCGTCGTCCAGGACGAGTCCCGTGGGCGACATGATGTCTTCCGCCACGAGCTTCACCTCGGCGTCGTCCGGGTTTACCTTGAAGATCGCCCCGCGCGGGCCCAGTGCCGGATCTTCCGGACCGCCCGGAAGCGAGGTCACGTACAGCCAGCCATCGGGGCCGACGGCGACGTCGGTCGGCACCGCCTCGAAGTCGTAGGTTGTTCCCACAACGCAGTCGGGCAGGCCGTTGGAGGCCGCGGCCTCCGGGGTGATCTTGTAGGACCGCGGCGGCATCACAGCGACGGTCTCGGTCTTGCCGCTCCGGGCATCAACCGACACCACGCTGTTGGCCCCGGCATCGGCGACGTAGAAGGCCCCATCGGTGACGGCGATTGCGTACGGATGCGAATCCACTTCACCCTTGTAGTTGGCCGGCATGTTGGCCGGCAGCTGCGCTGCGCAGCCGTCCGGCAGGTCACGGAAGCCGTACCGGGTTGTGCCGTCGGCGTTGTCCTCCGTCTCCAGGGCCGCGAAGTCGCCAAGCGTCCGCTGGTGTCCGTCGTCGTCGATGATCCGGACGTGGCCGGCCAGCTCAGCGGGGTCGGGTCCTGCGCCCTGGCTCTCCAGGACGTAGGTGTTCCCGTTCCACTGGGCGTTGCCCGTAACGTTCCAGTCAGGGGTTTCGTAGAGGACCTTCTGGTTCCCCTCGGAGTCGACCCGCGTCAGCCTGCCGGCGAAGGACTCGCTCACCGTCACGGAGCCGTGGTGGCCGGCGCTGACATGAAGCGGCCCCACCAGCCTGCCGGTGAGCACCACGGGCGCTGTCTCTCCGCCGTTCCCGCGGCCGTTCCCGACAGGGGCCGCGCCGGCGGCTGTCCCGCTGGTGAGGAGCACGGCTGCGGTTGCGGCCGTGGCTAGCAATGACAAACTCTTTCTCATGGTTGGCTCCCGTGGCGAATGATGAAATATCCACTGTGTTGAGACCCGTGAGACCCCTGAGACCGGTACAGCGGCCGCCGGACTAGTCACGGCGGCCCCCTCAACCGGATAGTAGGCCCTGGGAGGCGCAAAGTCGATGGCTTCGCGGCAGGTCCGGATCTTCCGTAACGGATGCCGTTGCTGGCTATGATCGGACCATGCTCACGCCACCCTCCGCCCCCGATGTCAACCGCTTCCTGGACCGTGCGATCCGGCTCGCCGCCGGGAGTGTGGCCGGGGGCGGCGGACCGTTCGGAGCGCTGGTCGTGACAGCGGACGGGCGGATCCATGAGGGCGTCAACCGCGTCACACGGGACAACGACCCCACAGCCCATGCCGAAGTGGTGGCCATCCGCACGGCCGCCGCCGCATCCAGCAACTTCGATCTCAGCGGTGCCGTGCTCTATGCCAGCTGCGAACCGTGCCCCCTCTGCCTCGCCGCTGCCCTGTGGGCCCGGGTGGACCGGGTCTACTTCGCTGCGGACCGTCACGCCGCGGCTGCCGCCGGCTTCGACGACGCGCTCTTCTACGAATACTTCGACGGAACCCGGCCGGACCTCATGCCGGTCCGCCACACGGCCGTTCCGGCGTCTGAGGTTCCCTTCCAGGCCTGGCGCGCCAACCCCGACCGCGTCGAGTACTGAAATCGTGTCGTCTGCGTCCGGGGGACTTTGGACTCTATGCCCGCCCCGTGCGGTGGCGTCCCATGGAACCATGACTGCGGGGACTCGGGAAGGCGGCGGGCCGTGGGCTCCAGCCTGATCGCGTGTCCCCATTGCGGGAAGACCAACCGGATTCCTGCGGCGGCCGCCGGCCATCCACGTTGCGGCAACTGCCGGAAGGACCTGCCCTGGATCGTCGACGCCGGGGACGCGGACTTCGGTGTTATCGCCGAGCAGTCCTCGACGCCGGCCCTGATCGACTTCTGGGCCGCCTGGTGTGGTCCCTGCCGCATGGTCAGCCCTGTGCTGGACAAGCTGGCCCACGAGCGGGCCGGCCGGGTGAAACTCGTTAAGGTCGACGTCGACAAGTCGCCGGGCCTGTCGCGGCGCTTCGATATCCAGGCCGTTCCGACCATGCTGCTGATCCGGGACGGCAACGTCGTGGCCCGCCAGGCGGGTGCTCCGCCGGCAGCGGCCCTGCGCCAATGGCTCGACGGCGCGCTGGCAGCGGGCCAACCGTGACCGTCCCACTGGCCAGATGGAGGAAAGAATGACCGCAATCCTGCGTTACGAAGTTGGTTCCGGCACGGTCCTGGTCGAGGCCGCGGATGACAGCTTCGGCGTGAAGCTGGCCGGCGGGGCAGGGGCCATCATCGCGCAGAACTGCTCTGAGGCCCACTTCATCGTCAAGCTGTCCTTCACCCGCGCGCCCGCCGCGCAATTGTCACCGGAAGAAGAGATCATGCTGTGAGGCCCCCCGGCCAACCGGACTAAAACGGAGAACCGGACAAAGAGAGTCAGCGGGGCTCCCGCTCAGCGGCGCCGCCTGCCCCGGGCACCCAACCCACCCAGGAGGGGCGAACCCACCCCCAGCAGGAAGCCGAAGTCATACCAGTTACCGGCTCGGGCCGTGTTGTAGAAAGGGAACTCGCTCCACTGCCCGAAGACATGGACGATCAACACAATCCAGGCGGTAAGCCCGTTCCAGATGCCCCATAGCAAGTCCTGCCACCACATGTGAACCTCCCTGACCAAACGCTCAAGCACCAATTCCGGAACGGCAGCCCGCGGAACCCCGCGCGAAATTCATTGCGCTGCGCTCAGGTTAGGAGTTGCGGTGCCGCGGCGGTAGGGGACAAGGACCCCGGAGACGGGTCTGTCGGCCGGCGTCTAGCCTACCCGTGCCGGAAGCCGGCGGAGGCCTTCGACGAGATCGGCCTGGCTGCTGCAGAGCGCGATCCGGATCCAGCCCTCGCCGATCGAACCGAACGCGGTGCCGGGGGCGAAGGACACGCCGGAATCGGCCAGGAAGCGCCGGACCCAGCCCCGGACGTCCCCGCCACTGACGTGGGACACGTCTGCCCAGAGGTAGAAGGCCCCCTGCGCCGTCAGAAAGGGGATGCCCTTGGACGCCAACACGGCCGAGGCAGCATCCCGGTTGGCCCGGTAGTGTGCGTGGGCGTGGCTGACATAGTCCTGCGGGCCCGTCAGAGCCGCCAGCGCCGCGTACTGCGAGGGCGCGGCGACACAGGAGACAATCGCCTCCATCACGTTGTTCATCTTCTGCTCCAGGCCGGGCGGGCAGACCAGCGCGCCGATGCGGAGCCCCGTCAGGCCGTAGGTCTTGGAGAGCGTCAGCGAGGTGAACACGCGGGCTTCACCCGGGATGTCGCTGTCGAAGCGGGCCGGACTCACATGCGGAACGTCATACGTGAACGCTTCGTAGCATTCGTCGGAGATGATCCACAGATCGTGCCGGACGGCCAGCTCCACGAGGCTGCGGGTGAGCTCTTCGCCCAGGACGGCGCCCAGCGGGTTGGATGGTGAATTGAGGATCAGCACCTTGGTCCGCGGGGTGATGAGCTCCTCGATGTCCTCGATCCGCGGCTGGAAGTCGTGCTCGGGATACAGCGGGTACTGCACCGGGACGGCGTGCAGCAGGCTGGACGTCATCGCGAAGGTCGGGTAGCCCGGATTCGGGATCAGGATTTCGTCGCCCGGCGAGAGCAGCAGGCTCATCGCGAAGTGCAGGCCCTGCTGGGCGCCGTCGACGACGTACACACGGTCCGCTCCGACCGGTGTCGCGTTGTGTTCCCGGAACCGGGCGGCGAACGCCTCGCGTAGGGCCGGGATGCCGGCGTTGGGGGTGTAGTTCGTTTCGTCGCGGTCCAGGCACGCCATCCCGGCCTCGAGGATATGGCGGGGGACGGCGAAACCCGGTTCGCCGATGCTCAGGACGATGGCGCCGGGGGTTCCCCAGGCGGCTTCGGTGATTTCGCGGATCTGGTTGATGGGGACGTCGCGGACGTGGGCGGCAAGCTCGGGCATGTCTGCCATCCTATCCGCCGCGGCTCCCGGCGCCGGGGGAAGCTCCGGCGCAGATATACTGGGGAGCGTGCTTTCTGGACTGGTAATAGTGGACAAGCCGCAAGGCTGGACCAGCCACGATGTGGTTGGACGGATGCGGCGGCTCGCCGGTACCCGAAAGGTGGGCCACGCCGGCACCCTGGATCCCATGGCGACGGGTGTTCTGGTAGTCGGGATCAACAAGGCCACCCGCCTGCTGACCTACATTGTGGGCACTTCCAAGACCTATACGGCCACCATCCGCCTGGGCGAATCAACTGTCACCGACGACGCCGAGGGCCAGGTCACAGCCACCCGCAGTGCCGCCTCGGTCACCGAGGGTGCGGTCCGGGCCGGCGTCGCCGCCTTGACTGGTGAGATCGAACAGGTCCCCAGCAGCGTCAGCGCCATCAAGGTCAACGGCGAGCGCGCCTACGCCCGGGTCCGCTCCGGCGAAGAGGTCACGCTGGCCGCACGGCCGGTCACCGTCCACCGCTTCGAGGTCCACGGGATCCGTCGCGTCCACGCGGGGGAGTCAGACGTCGAGGCGCTGGACGTGGACGTGACCGTGGAATGCTCCTCCGGCACCTACATCCGGGCGCTGGCCCGCGACCTCGGCGAGGCGCTCGGCGTCGGCGGGCACCTGACGGCGCTGCGCCGGACCCAGGTGGGCCCCTACACGCTGGACCAGGCCCACACCCTCGAACAGCTCGCCGAAGAGTTGGACATGCTCGAAATGTCCCAGGCCGCGCGCGCGCTCATGCCCAACCGTGAACTCAGCGACGAGGAAACTACCGAGATTTCCTTCGGCCGCAGGATCGCCGCAGGAGCAGCCGCCGGCACGCCCGGGGCCGCCACACCGGAGACTCCGGCCGCCGCGTTCGCCCCGGACGGGACGCTCGTGGCACTGCTCGCCGACAAGGGGAGCTACGCCAAACCGGTGCTGGTCTTCGCCCCGGACAATGAGAAGCGCGCCCCGAAGCAGCCGGCTGTGGAACCGCAGGCGGGGCAGTAGTGGACGCGTATTTCTACATCATTTTGGTGGTCGGGCTGGTCTCCACCGTCGTCTGCCTGACCGCGGCCATCCTCAAGAAGGCCCCGAACGACACGACGATCCTCTCGGTGGCCGCCGTCGAACTGTCCCTGCTGGTGTACCTGGTCGGTTCGATCATCCGGGTCGCGGGCGGGGAACAGATCGCGGGGGAGCCCTGGGAGTTCTGGGGCTACCTGTTGACGGCGCTCCTGCTGCCGGTCGGCGCGGTGTACTGGGCCATCCTGGAACGCACCCGCTGGAGCAACTTCGTGCTGGCCGCCGTCGGCGTCACCGCGCTGGTGATGGCCGCCCGGATGAATCAGATTTGGTACTGACGTGGAAGAGGCAAAAAACGTGACGGCGAAACCTTCGCACGAGGACATCGGAACGACGCCGTACCCGGCGGCGGCCCCGGCCGGGACGGCGCGGGATACCCGCAATACCGGCCCCGGCCGGCTGCTGATCGCCGTCTACGCCGTGTTCGCCATTTCGGCGACGGCCCGGGCGGGATACCAGATCCTCACCAAGTTTTCCGAGGCCCCCGTGGCGTATCTGCTGTCGGCGTTCGCCGCCGTCGTCTATCTCGTGGCGACGGTGTCCCTCGCGAAGGCGGGCCGCACCTGGTTCAAGGTCTCCGTCGCGGCGGTGCTCGTGGAACTGGTGGGTGTACTGGTGGTCGGGGCGCTCAGCGTGTTCGACCCGGTCAACTTCCCGCATGAGACGGTCTGGTCGCTGTTTGGCCGCGGCTATGCGTTCATCCCGCTGCTGCTGCCGATCCTGGGCCTCATCTGGCTGTACCGCCGCCGTCCGGCCCCGAAACGGGCCTAAGAGGCCCAGCCGGGTGTGCCCGCGTTGAGGAGCCTGCTGCGAAGGCCTGGCCAGGCCGCGCCGAAGCCGGGATGCAAGTCCTTGCCGCCGACGAGCTCGACCGGCACCCACTGCAACTCCAGGCTTTCGGGGTCGCTGATCTCCGGTTCGAACGCGTCCATAACTTCGACGGCGACAGTCGTGTAGCTCCAATAGCCGACGTCGAATACCGAGGTGAACAGCACGCGCACGTTCTCCGGCGGCACGGCGGCTTCTTCTTTGGCCTCCCGCAGGGCGCCGTCGACTGCTTCTTCGCCCTCGTGCAGGGCCCCGCCCGGGAGACCCCAGGTGCCACCCTTGTCGCTCCACAGGGCGCGGTGCTGGAGGAGGACGCCCTTGGCGGGGTCATGTACCAGCAGTCCGGCCGAGCCAAATCGCCCCCAGAACCGTCCGCGGTCGCCCTCAACCCACGCGTCGCCTGGATCGCGGGGCCCGAGGGGGCGGCGCAATTCAAAGGGGAGCTCGGTGGAGTGTGCTTCGCCGGGCCGCCCGGTTTGGGGGCTGGCCGGGCTGGATGTCGGGGCAACAGTGCTGTCCATGCCCTCAGTTTCCCACGGACCGTGCCCGTACCTGCCGAAGTGTGACACCGCGGGAAGACATTTCAAACGGTCTGCGCGCCGGGGGCACGGCGGGATCCGTCGGTCAGCAGCGGGCGGTTTCCAGTCTTCGCCGCAACAGGTTGGCGCGATGGCATTGAGGTCGAGGTGACCTACTAAAACGGCACCAAGGAACGAGCCGTCTCATCCTCTGAAGCAACCAGACGCCTGGCCTGCTAACTCCCAAGAGGGTTTGCCAACGGAAACTCCCGGCCCAACACTTCGGTTATCCACATAGGGGAGCCACCGAGGGCCACCACAGCTGGAATCGGGAATCATTGGAGGTAGCCCCCCGGGGAGCCGGAGCAACGAATCATTCCCTAAGACCTGGTGATTACAGCTATCTCTCCGCCCGTATGTTCTTCAGGAGATTCCACAAAGTCACGGGCCCCCAGAATGTCACAGCATCGAGGAAGAATTTGGCTATGAAAGCCAGTGAAGATTTCATCCCGCTACAGGCCACACGGCCTGGCGCCGGACTACTCCTCGGAATTCCCCGGCTGACGCCCGTTCCACACGCAGCGGTTGACGTGAACTGTGCCCTGGATGGGGCGCTGGTCCTGCTGCGCTCTGCAAACGGGACGGCGCTGCCTGATGCTGCGATGTTTGGAGTGACCGAAGCCTCGGACTTTGCCGGGAGCGTCGAGGAGTTGTCCCGTATCGTCGACTACCTGCAACTTGTGGCCGCGGCGGCCGTCGACCGGACCCGAAACCAGGCGGCGGCAGCCAGGAACGCGGCTGCGAAGTGTGGGTCTGGTGCCCGTGCCGGCTGGTTGACCGGCTGGAACACTGACGCGACGGCGACGACCGCTGAAACCCCAACCCCGGCCACGACTGCGAACCCGGCCACGACCACGACCACGACTGCGACTATGCCGGTGCCGGCGGCTAAGGCTGCCGGGCCCGATTCCGGTTGGAACGTCCAGGGCGGCGCGGACCGTGCGCAGGGCTGGGTCGATGACGGGTACCGGAATACCACCGAGTTCCTGCGGGCGCGGCTGCGGATCACCGCGGCGGAGGCGCGGCGCCGGCTGGCCCTGGCATCGGACGTTCTGCCGCGCACCGGCTTGTCAGGGCAACCCCTGCCGGCAGTGCGGGAGGAACTCGCGGCTGTCCTCACAACCGGGGACATTGCCTCCCGGGCAGCCACCCTGATCAGCCTGTCCATGGACCGGGTCAGGCATGTGGCCGCGCCCGGGGACGTTGTCCGGATGGAACATGCACTGACCCGCACGGCGGTGGAGAACGACCAGGATTTCCTGACCCGGATCGCGAAGCGCTGGACGGACGCACTGGACCAGGACGGTGCCGAGCCCAGTGAGCCGGAACTGCGCCAGCGCCAAGGCGCGTTCATCCGCCGGTCCCACCGTGGGCTGCAGCACCTGGAAATCTTCGCCACCGCCGACCAATTCGAGCACCTGCTCACGGTCATGAACACCGCCACCAACCCACGGACCGGTCTTGCCTCCGACCCCAACGCAGGCACGGCAGAAAATGCCGGTCCTGACGCCGGTCCTGACGCCAACGCCGACGCCGGCGCCGTGGACGATGCCGCTGCTGACGAGGCGGCCAGTGCCGGTCGGCTGGATCAGCGCACCCGTCCGCAACGGCTGCTCGATGGCCTGGTCGGTGCGTGCAAGGTGGCCCTCGCGGCCGGAGAACTGCCCGCTTCCGGAGGCCTTCGCCCACAGGTAATGGTCACCGTCGACTACCGGGACCTCCTCGAACAGCTCGGCGCCGCCAACCCGCAGACACTCGGGCCGGGATCCGGCGCGGGAGCCCTGATGTTCACCGGACCGGTCACGGCCTCGACCGTGCGCAAGATCGCCTGCGACGCCGACATCATTCCGCTCGTGCTCGGCGGCAACGGCCGCGTCCTGGACATCGGCCGGGCCTCACGGGTCTTCCCTCCGCACATTCGAAAAGCCATCATGGCGCGGGACGGGGGCTGCGCGTTCCCGCAGTGCACCATCCCCGCGCCCTGGTGCGAGGCTCACCACATCGACTACTGGTCCCGCGGCGGAACGACTGGAACAGAGCAAGGCGCTTTGCTCTGCTCACACCACCACCACGTCATCCACAAAGAACAGTGGACCATCCAGGTCCGCAGCGGCGTTCCATGGTTCATCCCGCCGCCGCACATTGATCCGCGCCAGGTGCCACGGCGGAACAGCTACTTTCGCCTGGAATGATGCCGGAGATCAGTGCGCGTCCGCGGGAAAATCCGGGACTACCGGAACTGCGCAAAGACCCGAACCGGCGCTGAAGAGTCTGTCGGGTTCCCGGGTATAAGCCGTCCAGCCTACAGACTCGTACAGCGCCAGCACCTCGGAGTCGGGAACAGGATTGCCGGTTAGGACTGTGAACTCTGGCATCGGAACAGTGTCGCACACGGCCGTCCCCCGGTCGCGGACGGGAGGTGCTAGCGTATCGCCGATGCGCAAAAAAGGGGGCCGGACCCTGTGTTGGCTACATCCAAGGGGGGACAAACCATGAACACATCCGTGAACATCCGCCAGTGCGCGGCGGACGATCTTCCCGCCCCCTCCCGCGTCCTCTTCTACGGAGTGACCGGCAGCGGCAAGTCGACAGCCGCCCGCGCCTACGCCCAGGCCACGGGGTTGCCCGGGTTCTCGGCGGACGCCGACATCGGCTGGTTGCCCGGCTGGCAGCAGCGCACCGTCGAGGAGCAGCGTGGCATCGCAGCCTCGATTGCAGCCCAGGACCGCTGGGTGCTGGACAGCGCCTACGGTGCCTGGCGCGACGTTGTGCTGCCGCGGGCGGAGCTCATCGTGGGCCTGGACTATCCGCGCTGGCTCTCGCTGGCCCGGCTGGTACGCCGCACGCTGCGCCGGGCGCTGACCCGGGAACCTGTCTGCAACGGCAATGAGGAAACCATTGCCAGGATCTTCATCGAGGACTCTATTCTCCGGTGGCATTTCCGGTCCTTCACGCGGAAGCGGCAGGTGATGCGGGGGCTTGAGGCGGACCCCGGGATGCCGGCAACGATCCTGTTCCGCCATCCCCGGGAACTCGACGCCTGGCTCGCGCAGCTGCCCGCCAAGTCTGCCCGGGCCGAAAGCCCCTGAACAGACAACGGGCCGCGGCTAGGCTGGAGGCATGGCTGGACTCAAAGCGCCACGAGAGTTGCGGAAGGCGCAACGTACGTCCCTGCTGAGGGCCGTGAAGGCATTCCACACCTTTGCCTGGTTCACGATCGAAGCCTGCATGGTCTATGTCCTGTACGCCGGTGTCCGCGGCCGCACGGACCGGCGGGTGGGCCTGGCCGCCGGCGTCGTGACTGCCGAGACCCTGGTCTTTGCCGCCAACGGCTTTCACTGCCCGCTCACCGCCGTGGCCAAGGACCTGGGCGACGAGACGGGCTCTGTCACCGACATCTATCTGCCGCACTGGTTTGCGAGGAACCTTCCGGGCATCCACGTTCCACTGATCCTGGCCGCCGTACTCCTGCACTGGCGGAACTACCGTGCCGCCGGTCGCACAGCCGTGTGGCTCAGTCCCGGCACGGTGGCCGGCGGAGTTGCGGACGCTAGCGCAACGGGTTGCCGCTGAGGTCGACGCGGAAGTGCTCGATCACCTTGTTGGTCGCCGGGTCGATGATGATCACGGACTCTGCCGGCCAGGACGGATCGGGAACAACGGTGTACGGAACGTCCGTGATTTTCGTGGGCCGCCCGGCGTCGTTGATCTTCCGGCTAAAGGCATCGACCACGGTGTTGGTCCTCGTGTTGATGGCCACCGTTTCCTGGGGGAGCGCCGCGGTGTTGGCGGAGGCCGGCGTGGCGTTCCACCAGCCTTCGTAGCCGCCGACCGCCGGTCCCGGCGCCGCCGCCGCCGCCGTGCCCGACCCGGTGGAATTCAAGGGAACGACGGCGTTCCCGGCCGCTTCCGCTGCACCGCCGCAGGCGCTCAGCGACATTCCCGCAGCGAGAATCAAACAAACGGTGGCAAGCTGCGGCGTCCTGGCGGTGAAGCTCACGATGATGTCCCCCAACATTGACCCGGCCGGCGGTCTCCGGCGCGGATGGGATGACCCTACCAGCCCCGCTTGCCGCCTGCCGTGTGCCCCGACTACTTCTTCCCGAACAGGCCGCCCAGGATCCCGCCGAGCCCGCCGGGCTGGTCGCCCTCTTCCTTCCGTTCGTCCGGCTGGCTCTCCGGGAGGTCGACGTCGATCAGCTCGCCGGGGCGCGGCGCACCGCCGTCGGGCCGGCCCTGCGGGTGAGCCTGTGGTTCCCGCGGGGCGTCCGGCCCGGCTTCCGGAACGGCCGCGGGTATCTTCGGCTGGCCCCGCCGAGCAGTCCGCCCAACAGGTCGCCCAGCCCGCCGCCCCCGGCCCCTCTGGCACCGCCCAGGATCCAGCCCAATATGCCGCCGAGGTCAATCCCGCCGGCCTGGCCGGACCCGCCACTACCGCCTGATCCATCCGCCCCGGAGGACTGTCCGCGGCCTCCGAGGACCTTGTTCGCAAGGTAGGACATCACGATCGGAGCCAGGATCGGCAGCAGCCTTTTTGCTCAGGTCCCCGCCCACACCACCGGGTTGGGACGTCCGGCCAGTTGGCTGGCCACCGAGGCATCGACCCCGCCCTCCATCAGCCCGCCCCGGTGCTGGCTGAGCGCCGACTCAAGCGAGGCGGCGCCGTCGGAGGCTCGAGGGTTGTTATGCATACCGGCCAGCAGCGTGGGCGCCGCGGCCTCCACTGCGTCCTGCGCTGTCTGCCGGTCCGTGCCGAGCATGCCGGCAATCTGGTCTACCGGGATCTGCCTCAGGATGTCGTCGAACTCGGTCATGGGGTTCTCCTTCAGCCGCACCTCGGGCGGTCCTCGCCGTAAGCGGCGCCCGCGCAGACGCCGCCGGATTGTTGCCTCTGCATCCTGGCCAGGGTGTCCTGAACCCGAAAGGGCGCTGCCGGCGCCCCGGCAGTACCGTCGGAAGCCCGCCGCGTTTGCGGGTAATCTAGGAGAGTTCCGGAGCCGGCAGGTTTCTCCGGAGGTGCACATGGCAGGAAGCAAAAGGCGAGGTTGATGGTCCACATCTGGAACGATCCGTCCGAAGTCCCAGCGGACTTTGGTCCTTCCGTCGTTACCTTCGGCAACTTTGACGGTGTGCACCGCGGCCACCAACAGGTGCTTTCCCAGCTCATCCGGGTCGCCCGCCTCAACCACGCCCGGGCTGTCGCCATCACCTTCGACCCGCATCCGGCGCAGGTCCACCGCCCCGAATCCGCTCCGGAACTGATCATGGGTCTGGAAGACAAGCTGGTCGCGCTCGGCGAACTGGGCCTCGACGCCGTTCTGGTGATGAAGTACTCACTCGAGCTGGCAAGCCTCACCCCCGAAGAATTCGTCGCCGGCGTCCTGGTCGGCTGCCTCAAGGCGAGCCATGTGGTGATCGGCCACGATGCGCGGTTCGGCCGGAACAACTCCGGGGACCTGGAGACCATGCAGGACCTCGGCCGGAAGCTCGGCTTCGAGGTGCTGGTCATCAGCGAGTTCGGCTCGGAAGGTTTTCCGCTCCACGGCGAAGGACACGGCGAAGGACACGGCGAAGTTCACGACGGCGGCGACGGCGGGGACCGCCGTTGCTCCTCCACCTGGGTGCGCGAGGCACTGCGGGAGGGCGACGTCGCCACGGCCGCCGCCGTCCTCGGGCGGTCGCACCGGATGCGGGGCGAGGTGGTCCACGGCGCCGCCCGTGGCCGCGACCTCGGCTTCCCCACAGCCAACCTCGCCTCCGACGCGAGCGGCTACATCCCGGCAGACGGCATCTATGCCGGCTGGCTCGTGGACCAGGCCGGCACGCGCTGGCCTGCTGCCATCTCCGTTGGCTCCAACCCGACCTTTGACGGCGTCAGCCGGCAGGTCGAGGCGCACGTCATTGACCGGCCCGAAGAGGCCGTCGAGGACTTCGATCTGTACGGCCAGACAGTAGTGGTGGAATTCGTCGCCCGGCTGCGGGGCATGGTGGCGTACCGTGGCCCTGAAGCGTTGGTGGACCAGATACGCCTGGACGTCGTCCAGGCCCACAACATTCTGTACGCGCGCTAGGGCGCCAGGGCGCTGAACCGCTGCGATCAGCCGCCGTGCTGGACCTCCGCACCGCTGAACACGCCCGGAGGCGCAGGCCGGCGGCGGCCGGTTCCGGCGGGTTCGCCGGCCGGTCCGCGCGGTGAGGCACGGCCATTGGGCAAGGAAGGCAAGAAACGTGACGATTGAGAAAAATACGCGGGAGCTGGACAAGGACATTGTCCGCGACTTCAGTTCCCGGATGAGCTACGCGTCCTACCTGCAGCTCCCGACGCTGCTGAGCGCCCAGCAGCCGGTCAGCACGCCGGAGCACCATGACGAGATGCTGTTCATCATCCAGCACCAGACCACGGAGCTGTGGCTCAAGCTGGTCCTGCACGAGCTCCGCAGCGCCGCCGCCTGGCTCCGCTCCGACGACCTCGGCTCGGCGCTGAAGGCGATCGCCCGGGTCAAGCACATCCAAAAAACCCTCACCGAGCAGTGGTCCGTGCTGGCCACCCTCACACCCACCGAGTACTCGCAATTCCGCGGCTTCCTGGGCAACTCCTCGGGATTCCAGTCCAGCCAGTACCGGGCGGTCGAGTTCCTGCTCGGCAACAAGAACCGCAAGATGCTGCCGGTGTTCGAATCCGACCCCGAGGCCCACGCGATGCTGCTGGAAATCCTCGAATCCCCGAGCATCTACGACGACTTCCTCGCCTACCTCAAGCGCCAGGGCTTCGACGTGCCCGCCGCACTGCTGGAGCGGGACGTCACCAAGGCGCACGAGTTCTGCGCCGAGCTGGTCCCGGTGTTCAAGTACATCTACGAGAACGCCGCGGACAACTGGGGCGCCTACGAGGCCTGTGAGGAACTCGTGGACCTCGAGGACAACTTCCAGCTCTGGCGCTTCCGCCACCTTCGCACGGTGCAGCGCACCATCGGCATGAAGTCCGGCACCGGCGGCTCCAGCGGAGCCGCCTTCCTGCACAAGGCCCTCGAGCTGACCTTCTTCCCCGAACTCTTCGCCGTCCGGACGGAGATCGGCCAGTGAGCGCCCTGCACCCGGCAGAGGCCGCGGCAAAGAACGGCGACGCCCTGCTGCAGCGCGCCCGGGAACTGGACGCCGCCGATCCGCTAGCCGCCTACCGCGACCACTTCATCGGCGCCGACACGGAACTTGCCTACCTGGACGGCAACTCCCTCGGCCGGCCGCTCAAGCGCACCGTCACCGACATCAGCAGCTTTATCCAGGACAGCTGGGGCGGCCGGCTGATCCGCGGCTGGGACGAGGAATGGCTGGAACTCCCGCAGGCCATCGGCGACCAGCTCGGCCGGGCCGTCCTCGGCGCCGCCGCCGGGCAGACCATCATCGCCGACTCCACCACGGTGGTGCTGTACAAGCTGATCCGGGCCGCGCTGGCTGCGGTCGGGGACCCGGCGCGCACCGAAATCGTGCTGGACACGGAGAATTTCCCCACCGACCGCTACCTCGTCGAGGGCATTGCCCGCGAGGAGGGACTGACGCTGCGCTGGATCGACGCCGATCCCTCCTCCGGCGTGACCGTCGAGCAGGTGCGCGCCGCCACCGGCCCGGCCACCGCCGTCGTGGTCCTGAGCCAGATTGCCTACCGCTCCGGGTTCCTCGCGGACCTGCCGGGGATCACCGCGGCAGTGCACGACGCCGGTGCGCTGGTGGTGTGGGACCTGTGCCATTCCGCCGGGTCGGTGGAGATCGCCCTGGACGCCGCCGGCGTCGACTTCGCCGCCGGCTGCACGTACAAGTACCTCAACGGCGGACCGGGTTCGCCTGCGTTCGCCTATGTCAACGCCCGGCACCTCCCAGGTCTGCAGCAGCCGATCTGGGGCTGGATGGGCCGCAAGGACGCCTTCGAAATGGGACCCGGCTATGAGGCCGCCGCCGGCATCCGCGGCTTCCTCAGCGGCACCCCGGCGGTCTTCGGGATGCTCGCCATGCGCGGCACCCTGGACGTGCTCGAGGAAGTCGGCATGGCCGCGGTCCGGGAGAAGTCACGCCTGCTGACCGCCTTCGCCGTCGAACTCCACGACGCCCGGCTCGCCCCGGCGGGTGTTGAACTCTCGACGCCGCGGGACCCGGAGCTGCGCGGCAGCCACATCACCGTGGACCACCCCGCGTTCCGGGAGATGACCGCGGCGCTGTGGGAGCAGGACGTCATTCCGGATTTCCGGGCGCCGCACGGCCTCCGGATCGGGCTGTCCCCGCTGAGCACATCGTTTACCGAGGTGTACCGCGGGGTGGCCGCCATCCGCGAACGGCTGGATGAGGGCCCTTCCGGGCAACAGCAGGACCGGCCGTTTCGACAAGATTAGCGGCGTGCCGGTAAACTAAACGTTGGATCCGGCTGCAGTCCGTGGCGGCTGGCTCTTGTTGTGTACGGGAAATCCTCTCTTCGGAGCAGAATCACCGGCGCAGCACCCCCGGCAGTGAGTTACTGATTCGGGCCTCACGGCACATCTCTAGGAGTTATCGTGGCACTTGAAGCCGCTGTAAAGACGTCCATCATTCAGGATTTCGCAACGTCCGAGGGCGACACCGGTTCACCGGAGGTCCAGGTTGCAGTCCTGACTCAGCGGATCAAGGATCTCACTGAGCACATGAAGGTGCACAAGCACGATTACCACACCCAGCGCGGTCTGCTGGCCATGGTTGGTCGTCGCAAGCGCATGCTGACCTACCTCAAGAACACTGACATCACCCGCTACCGTGCGCTCATCGAGCGTCTCGGCCTGCGCCGCTAGTCAGCTTTAAGGGGCGGCCCCTTCCGTGACGGAAGGGCCGCCTTCTTCACACAAAACTCAACAGGAGGATCAACCGCATCACGCATTCGCGGTCTTCGGTAGTGACTTCCGGGAACGGCTTCAACGAGTGAAGCCTTAGCCCGTGGGTCTCGATCGATGACCGGGTGCAGTGCAGGCCAGCAGACAGATGCTGGACTGGGTTGATGCGGCTGGACTCCGTGAACCATGAAACGGAGGTGACTCTCTATGGAGGGTCCCGAAATCCAGTTCTCAGAAGCAGTCATTGACAATGGCCGCTTCGGCAAGCGTGTAATCCGCTTTGAAACCGGCCGCCTTGCCAAGCAGGCAGCCGGCGCAGCGATGGTCTACATCGACGAAGAGACCGCGCTGCTGTCCGCAACCACCGCCGGCAAGCACCCGCGTGAAGGTTTCGACTTCTTCCCGCTGACCGTCGACGTCGAAGAACGTATGTACGCCGCCGGCCGCATCCCGGGTTCGTTCTTCCGCCGCGAAGGCCGTCCCTCCACGGAAGCCATCCTGGCCTGCCGCCTGATGGACCGTCCGCTGCGCCCCGCCTTCGTCAAGGGCCTGCGCAACGAGGTCCAGATCGTCGTCACCGTGCTGTCCATCAACCCGGACGAGCTCTACGACGTGGTCGCGATCAACGCGTCCTCGATGTCCACCCAGCTCTCCGGCCTGCCGTTCTCCGGCCCGATCGGCGGCGTCCGCGTTGCCCTCGTCCAGGACGAGCACGGCCCGCAGTGGGTTGCGTTCCCGAAGCACTCCCAGCTCGAGAACGCCGTCTTCAACATGGTCGTTGCCGGCCGCATTGCAGGTGACGACGTCGCCATCATGATGGTTGAAGCCGAAGCCACCGACAACTCCTGGAACCTCATCAAGGAACAGGGCGCCACCGCCCCGACCGAAGAGGTTGTCTCCGAGGGCCTCGAGGCTGCCAAGCCGTTCATCAAGGCACTCTGCGAAGCACAGTCCGACCTGGCAGCACGCGCCGCCAAGCCGACCGTCGAGTTCCCGGTCTTCCTGGACTACCAGGACGACGTCTACGTCGCTGTGGAGTCCGCTGCCGCCGAGAAGCTGGCTGCTGTCTTCCAGATCGCCGACAAGCAGGAGCGCGACACCGCCTCCGACGAGCTCAAGGACGAGGTCACCTCTTCCCTGGCCGGCCAGTTCGAAGGCCGCGAGAAGGAGCTGTCCGCAGCCTTCCGCTCCGTCACCAAGCAGGTTGTGCGCCAGCGCATCCTCAAGGACCAGATCCGCATCGACGGCCGTGGCCTGACGGACATCCGCCAGCTCACCGCCGAGGTTGAGGTTCTGCCCCGCGTCCACGGCTCGGCCATCTTCGAACGCGGCGAGACCCAGATCATGGGTGTCACCACGCTGAACATGCTCAAGATGGAACAGCAGATCGACTCGCTGTCTCCTGTGACGCGCAAGCGTTACATGCACAACTACAACTTCCCGCCGTACTCCACCGGCGAGACCGGCCGCGTCGGTTCCCCGAAGCGCCGCGAAATCGGTCACGGTGCCCTCGCAGAGCGCGCCATCATGCCGGTGCTGCCCTCCCGCGAGGAATTCCCCTACGCCATCCGCCAGGTGTCTGAGGCTCTCAGCTCCAACGGTTCGACGTCGATGGGTTCCGTCTGCGCCTCCACGCTGTCCCTGCTCAATGCAGGTGTGCCGCTGAAGGCCGCCGTTGCCGGTATCGCCATGGGCCTGGTCTCCGACCAGGTTGACGGCCAGACCCGCTACGCCGCCCTGACCGATATCCTCGGCGCCGAAGATGCCTTCGGCGACATGGACTTCAAGGTCGCCGGTACCGCTGAGTTCGTCACGGCCATCCAGCTGGACACGAAGCTCGACGGCATCCCGGCCTCCGTCCTGGCCGCCGCCCTGAAGCAGGCCCGCGAAGCGCGCCTGCACATCCTGGACGTCCTGAACTCCGCGATCGACACCCCGGACGAGCTCTCCGAGTTCGCGCCGCGCGTCATCGCGGTCAAGATCCCGGTAGACAAGATCGGCGAGGTCATCGGCCCGAAGGGCAAGATGATCAACCAGATCCAGGAAGACACCGGAGCCGACATCTCGATCGAGGACGACGGAACTGTCTACATTGGCGCCACGAACGGCCCGTCTGCCGATGCAGCACGGTCCGCGATCAACGCCATCGCCAACCCGCAGATTCCGGAAATCGGCGAGCGCTACCTGGGCACGGTCGTCAAGACCACGACCTTCGGTGCCTTCGTTTCCCTGACTCCGGGCAAGGACGGCCTGCTGCACATCTCCGAGCTGCGCAAGATCGCCGGCGGCAAGCGCGTGGACAACGTCGATGACGTCGTCTCCGTCGGCCAGAAAATCCAGGTGGAAATCACCAAGATCGATGACCGCGGCAAGCTCTCCCTCTCGCCCGTTGTGGCTGATGAGGCAGGGTCAGAGAACCCCGCCGACGCTGAGGTCTCCCTGGAGTCCGCAGAGTAGTCTTTCCTGACTCAAGCGGCGGGGCCGGTGGATCTTCCACCGGCCCCGCCGCCGTTTAAGTTGCCGGTGCCGGTGCCGGACCGTCGGGGGAGTGCCCCGCTGGTACGATTGCAGGCAGATTTGGCATGTGTTTACTGAAAGGCCTTGATGACTGTCGTCCCCCTGCCGCTCGAGCAGAACCAGCACGCTGACACCCTGATCCACGGCGCCGACGGCGGTTCCGAGGTGCGCCGTTCGGTGCTGCCCGGCGGCGTCCGCGTGCTGACCGAGGCGATGCCGGGCCAGCGCTCGGCCACCATCGGCTTCTGGGTCGGTGTCGGCTCCCGCGACGAGGCGCCCGGACAGCACGGCTCCACCCACTTCCTGGAGCACCTCCTGTTCAAAGGCACCAAGCGGCGCACCGCCCTGGAGATCGCGTCGGCCTTCGACGAGGTCGGCGGGGAATCCAACGCCGCCACGGCGAAGGAAAGCACCTGCTACTTCGCCCGCGTGCTGGACACCGACCTGCCGATGGCCATCGACGTTATCGCGGACATGATCACCGGTGCCGTGCTGGACCCGCAGGAGATGGAGCAGGAACGCGACGTCATCCTCGAGGAAATCGCGATGGACAGCGACGACCCCACCGACGTCGCGCACGAACACTTTGTCGCTGCCGTGCTGGGCACCCACCCGCTCGGCCGCCCGATCGGCGGCACCCCGGACGCCATCCGCGCCGTCGCCCGCGACTCCGTCCGGGACCACTACCGCCGCTACTACCGCCCGGACGAGCTCGTCATCACCGCCGCCGGGGGGCTGGACCACGACGTCGTCTGCGGACTCGTCGTGGAGGCCCTGCACTCCGCGGGCTGGAGCCTGGAGCCGGACGCGGCCCCGGTGAAGCGCCGCTCCACCGATCGGGCCGCCATCACCGGCACCGCAGGCCTGCACGTGGTCAAGCGTCCGGTGGAACAGGCCAACATCATCATGGGCTGCCCCACCATCGTCGCCACCGACGACCGCCGCTTCGTGATGAGTGTGCTCAACGCCGTGCTCGGCGGGGGCATGTCCTCCCGGCTGTTCCAGGAAGTCCGCGAGAAGCGCGGGCTGGTGTACTCCACCTACTCCTTCGCCTCCTCCTACGCCGACGCCGGCTACTTCGGCATGTACGCCGGTTGCACACCGTCGAAAGTCCGGCAGGTCGTCGACCTGCTCGGGGCCGAACTCGACAAACTGGCCGGGGGCGGGATCTCCGAGGAGGAACTCCGCAAGGCCGTCGGGCAGCTGTGCGGCGGCATCGTGCTGGCGCTGGAGGACACCGGCTCACGGATGTCCCGGCTGGGACGCGCCGAACTCGTGTCCGGTGAATACCAGGACATCGACGAGACGCTGCGCCAGATCAAGGCCGTGACCGCGGCCGAAGTCCAGGAGCTCGCCCGCGAACTCGCGGCCGCCCCGCGGACCGTCACGGTGGTGGGTCCCTTCGAGGAAACCGAGACGTTCGGCCTCTGAGTCAGCCCGGTCCACAGGCCCCGCAGGCCCCTGAGCTGGGCCTGCACCGGCCGGAGTGGCGGGCCCGGACCTAGACACGGCAGGCGGCGCCGCGTGATGATGGGGACGGGGCCACCCCGGAGGGCCCCACCCGGAAGGAACCCCTGGAAGGAAACCCTGGAAGGAAAAAATGGACCGGCCGCTGCCAGGCAGTGCACACGAGGCGCTTGAAGCGTTCCTCGGGCATTGGGTGGGAACCACACAGTGGCAGGCCACGCCCTGGGGCCCGGCCCGTGAGGCCGCCGTCGAACTGACGTTCGCCCGCGCAGCCGCCGGGCTGGCCGTCACCCACAGCTACCGGCACACAGAGGCCGACGGCATCCGCTCCGAAGGCCACGGGGTCTTCACCATGGACCCGTCCCGTCTGGACACTCTCTGGTACCACGTCAACAGCATGGGGCTGCCCCCGGAGGCGCCCGCGCGCGCCAGCTGGCAGGAGGGCACCCTCACGATGGAACGGCGCAGCGACCGCGGCACGTCCCGGCACACCTTCCGGGTGGACGACGGCGTGCTGACGCACAGCGCCGGGCTCCGGCTCGGGTCCGCGAGCGAATTCACGCCCTTTATGACCTCGGTCTGCCGCCGCGCGGCCGCGGACGCCGCCGTCCCCGCCTGAGCGCCACAGCCGCCCGCCCGCGTCCCTTTCGTCTCCTCGCGTCCGGACTGCGACACGGCTGCGTCCACTGGATTCAAAGCTGGCGCCTCACTATTCACTCAGTGTATAGATGGGGGTGTGAACAACTCTCTCACCCTGTTGGGCCTCTTGAGCCGCGAGCCCAGCTACGGCTACGACCTCAAGCACTCTTATGACCGCTACTTCGGAACCGGAAAGGCCCTGGCCTTCGGGCAGGTGTATTCCACCCTGGCCCGAATGGTCCGTGACGAGCTGATCCGGGCCCTGGGTGAGGAGACCGGCGGCGGTCCTGACCGGAAGAAGTATGAGATCACCGTGGCCGGCCAAGACAGGGTGCGCGAGTGGCTGTTCACTCCCGACGTTCCGTCAGAGTCCCTGCAAAGCGAGCTTTTTGCCAAGACCGTGATCGCCTTGCTGCTCAACGACGACGCCGACCGGCTGCTCGATGTGCAGCGCGGTGAACACATGGCACGCATGCGTGAACTGACCCGGCTGAAGAAGGACGCGGACCTGCTCCGGATCCTGATGTGCGACCACGGCCTGTTCCACATTGAAGCGGACCTGCGCTGGATCGACCTCACCAGCGCCCGCCTGACCCAACTCAAGAAGGAGCTCCAGAGCGCATGAGCACCCATAACACCGTTGCACCGATCCTCAGTGCCCGCGGCCTGCACCACTCCTTCGGCCAAACCGAGGCCCTGCGTGGCGTCGACCTCGACGTCCACGCAGGGGAAGTGCTCGCCGTCATGGGCCCGTCCGGATCCGGCAAGTCCACGCTGCTGCACTGCCTGGCCGGTGTTCTTGTCCCCGACGGCGGTTCGGTGACCTACCGTCCCGCAGGGCGGTCTCCGATGGAGACAAGTGCCCTCGGGGAGCCGCAGCGGGCCCGGCTGCGGCTGACCGATTTCGGGTTCGTCTTTCAGTTCGGCCAGCTGCTGCCGGAGCTGACGGCGGTGGATAACGTCAGCATCCCGCTGCTGCTGGCCGGGACCCGGCGGCCGGAGGCATTGCGCCGCTCCACGGAGCTGCTGGAACGCCTTGGTCTGGACGGGCTTGGGGCCAAGCTGCCTGGTGAACTGTCCGGAGGCCAGGCCCAGCGCGTCGCCGTGGCCCGGGCTCTGGTGACGTCCCCTGCCGTGTTGTTCGCTGATGAGCCCACGGGTTCGCTCGATTCCCTCGCCTCGGAGAACGTGCTGACGCTGATGCTCGAGTTGGTCCGTGAAGAGGGCACCACGGTGGTGATGATTACCCACGATGCGCGCACTGCAGCGTATGCGGACCGGGAAGTCATCGTGCGCGATGGAGCAATCGGTGCCGGCTACCGGGTGTCCGCGTGAATCCGGGGTTGCTCAAGTTGGCAGTCGTCGGCAGCCGGTCCGCCTATGGCAGGCTCGCCGGAATCGCGGGAGGAGTCGCCGTCGGAGTATGCCTGCTATTGCTGCTGTGGGGCGGCGCCAACGGCCTGAGTGCACGTGATGACCGCGGTGCTTGGCTGCGCGAAACCGGACGCCCGTCCGTCGCGGCCCCGCCAACGGAAGATCCAACCACTTCAGGACCGGGGACTCCGGTACCGCTGACCCCCGCCACGGTGCTCATGGAAGCCAACCCGGTGGAGGTCTTCCGCGACCAACTGATTAACCGCCGCGATGTCGCGGCTCTGGATGCGGCCACCGTCAGGATCCCCGGGATCGGCAAACCTCCGGAGTCGGGCCATTACTACGCATCCCCGGCACTGCAGCGCCTGATCGAATCAACGCCTCGGGATCAGCTCGGTGACCGTTTCGGGAAGTTTGCCGGCACGATTGACGATGCTGCCTTACCCGGGCCGGACTCCCTGATCGTCGTCACGGGAGCAACGGAAGCCGAACTCCGCCAGAACGGCAGGGCCGTCCTGGTGTCAGACTTCACCACCGACCCCTACGGTGGCAGCGCGGCCGCCTACAACACGGTGCTGTCCATCGGGGCCATCGCAGTGTTCTTCCCCGTTCTGCTGCTGATCAGCATTGTCACCGGCCTGGGCGCCGCCCAGCGCCGTGAACGCTTCGCGACCCTGCGCCTCATCGGCGCATCCCCACAGCTCATCTCTCGGATCGCCGCCGTCGAAATCGCCGTCCCCAGCCTGATCGGCGCCGTGTCGGGCGTCGTGCTGGCCATCGTGCTGAGGCCGGCTGCCGCGCAAATACCCGTCAACGGCACCAGAATGTTCGCCGCCGACCTGGCCATCGGCCCGGCGGCGGCCGCCGCCGTCGTCGCCCTGGTGGTCGCGGCCTCGACGTTAGTCGCCGCGCACCGCACGGCCCGCGCCGGGATTGGCCCCCTGGGCGTGACGAGGGCCGTGCACGAAAAAACACCCACAATGTGGCGGACTGCGCCCGTGCTGACCGGACTCGCCGCCATGATCACGGCTGTCCTCGCGATCCGGACCGGCGACGCGGGACTACTATGGCTGGCATCACCGCTCCTTATCCTCGGCTTTCTGCTCATCCTCGTCGGCATCGTAGTCATCGGCCCCTGGCTGACCCGCCTGGTGAGCCGGATCGGACTGCGCCAGGCGCGAAGCGCGGCAGGAGTCATTGCCGCCAGCCGGATCCAACAAACCCCGGTCGCGACCTTCCGGTCCGTATCAGGACTGGTCATCGCCGTGTTCGTGGTCTCCGTCTTCGCCGGAGGATCCAGCATCATCGAATCCACTGAGGTACGCCCGGCCCGGCCAGGCCTGCTTCAGCCCACCAGCCTCCACGCCACCATAAGCAGCGGCCACACCCCGGCGCAGGCTACGGAGGCCGCCCGCCAGGCCAGGGACCTGCCCGGAATCCGCAGCGCCACCGTCGGCTTCGGTCCGGCAGCGCTCTCCGAAAGGGGTGCCGGTTCTAAGATCTACCTTCGCGCCGCGGACGCCCCTGGCCTCGGATTCCGGGACATCCCGGCCGCGGAGACCGTCGCCGTTGATTCCTCGTTCCTCCACTACTGGACCACGCAGCCACTGGCGCTGACCCCGGCGCCCGCCACCAACCTGGACGGACTGGTTCCTGTCGTGATGGTGCTCGGCACCGATGGGACCCCCGAGGCCATGGACCGCGCCCGGACAGCATTAAACGGTTCAGGCATCACGGCCATCCCGGCCACTTCCCCGTTGGACCTCAAACTCCAATCCAGCACGCGATTGATTCAGGGCCTCGCCGTGCTCGCCTACCTCGGCATGTTTGCCGCGATCGCAATCGCCGGCCTGTCGCTGGCCGTCGCCACCGCTTCCGCCGTTCTGGACCGGAAGAGGGTTCTGGGTCTGATGCGGCTGATGGGGATGCCGGTGTCCGTCCTGCGCCGCATCATCACCCGTGAAGCCGCCGTCCCACTCCTGGCCGTGCTGCTGCTCTCGATCGGCCTCGGATTCCTTGTGGCCTGGCTGATGGTGTCCTTCATCGACGACACCTATCGGGTGACCTGGCCGGCGCAGGAATACTTCATGGCCTTGGGTTTCAGCCTGGTCCTGGCCCTCGGAGCAGTCACCGCGACATTCGGCTTCATCCGGGGCAATACGGCAATGACGGCGGCACGCTTCGAATAGGTGATTGGATGCCGGCTGTGGGGTGCGGGGAAGTCGCAACCCCAAGCGTCTTCCTCAAACCGTTGCCATAACGTTGCAAAGCGGCCCAAGAAACCCGTTGACACGCCCTGAGCTGCGCCATAGATTTGCCGTAATCTGAATCACCTTTCAGGTTCAGCGCATTTCCTGTCCGATCTCCTGCTCAGATCTCCTGCTCAGTTCCCGGCGGGAGTTTCAACGAAAGGCATCCCGTGAAGGATACAAAGAAGTTCCTGATGGCCGCCGTTATGGCCACCGGGCTGGCCCTCAGCGCCTGCGCACCCACCGCGGGCAGCGCAGCGCCGGCCGAATCCGGCGGCACCAAGGCCGCCGAACCGGTCAACGTCGGCATCATCTACTCCAAGACCGGCCCGCTGGCCGCCTACGGCGCCACCTACTACGAGGGCCTGCAGGCGGGCATCGACCACGCCACCGGCGGGACCGGCGCCGTCAACGGTGCCAAGATCAACCTCACCTACGCCGACGACGGCGGCGATCCGGACAAGGCCGTCACGGCTGCCAAGGACCTGATCGGCAAGGGCTACAAGATCATCGGCGGCACGGTCGTCTCGGGCATCGCGCTCAAGCTCTCGGAACAGGCTGCACAGAACAAGGTCCTGTACATCTCCGGACCTGCCGCCACCGACGCCATCCAGGGCATCAACAAGTACACCTTCCGCTCGGGCCGCCAGAGCCTGCAGGACGTGGCCACCGCCGGTTCCTTCATCGACACCAAGGGCAAGAAGGTGGTTGTCTTCGCGCAGGACAACGCCTTCGGCCAGGGCAACGTCGCAGCCGTCAAGGCCGTCCTCGGAGCCAAGGGCGCCACCGTCGAATCCGTCCTGGTTCCGGACGGACAGGAACTCACCCCCTTCGCCCGCCAGCTCATCGATGCGAAGCCGGATATGGTCTTCGTGGCCTGGGCAGGGGCAACGTCCGGAACCATGTGGCAGACCCTGAGCCAGCAGGGGGCCTTCGACGCCGCCCCGATCGTCACCGGGCTCGGCGACGCCGCCACCTTCGGCGCCTATGGTGAGGCCACCGCCAAGATCAGCTTCCTGAACCACTACTTCCCGGGCGCCTCGGGCACCGAGGTGGAGAAGAAGATGATCGCGTCAGTCGAGAAGGCCGGCAAGAAGGCCGACCTCTTCACCCCCGACGGCTTCGTGGCCGGCCAGATGATTGTCCAGGCCATCAAGGAGGGCGGCTCCGACGCCGACGCCATGGTCAAGGCACTCGAGGGCTTCGGCTTCGACGGCCCCAAGGGCAAGGAAACAGTCCGCGCCTCGGACCACGCCCTGGTCCAGGACATGTACCAGGTCAAGCTCGTCCAGACGGGCGGCACCTGGGCCCCGGAGCTTATCAAGGTGGTCCCGGGCGACACGGTCGCCCCGCCGGAAAAGAAGTAATCCGACGCGGCGCTGTGCCGCACAACACGCTGCAGAACGCTGCACACCATGGCACAGCGCCGCCCACCACCCTCACGGCCCAGCGAGAACACAAAGGACCCGAATGAATTCCCCAGCCCTGCCCGCCCTCGCGGTGGACGGCCTCGGTCTGCAGATCGGCGGTGCCCGCATCCTTCAGGACGTGGGCTTCGCCATCGGCACCGGCGAAATGGTCGGCGTCATCGGCCCCAACGGTGCCGGCAAGACCACCCTGTTCAACCTGATTTCCGGTGTGATGCGGCCCACCGCGGGCACCATCACACTGAACGGCAGGGAGATCACGGCCGACCCGGTCCACCGCCGGGCCAAGGCAGGGCTGGGCCGGACGTTCCAGACCTCCAACCTGTTTCCCCGGCTCAGCGTGCTCGAAAACGTCCGGCTCGCCGCCCAGGCGAAACTCGGCGGCAGTTTCAGTATCCTGCGCTTCCCGTCCGCCTCCGACGAGGCCACCCGGATTGCCCGCGGCACCATTGAGGAAGTCGGGCTCACCGGCCAGCTCACGACGGCGGCGGGGGACCTCTCGCACGGCGAGAAACGCAAGGTGGAGATCGCCGTGCTGCTGGCGACGGATCCCGCCGTCGTGCTCCTGGATGAGCCGATGGCCGGGGTGGCGTCGGGGGACGTCCCGTCCCTCACCGCGATCATCCGGGGAATGCACCGGGACCGCGGCTGCACCGTGATGATGGTGGAGCACCACATGGACGTGGTCCTGGGCCTCGTGGACCGGGTGGCCGTGATGCACCACGGCAGCCTGCTCGCCCTGGACACCCCGGAGGCCGTGATGTCGGACCCGACCGTACAGAGTGCCTACCTTGGAGAACCCGTATGACCGCCGCAGTGGAAGCCCGCCCGATTCTTAGGCTTGAGGGCCTCAACGCCCACATCGCCGGACAGCAGGTCGTGGAGGACGTCTCCTTCACCGTCCCGGCCACCGGCATCACCGCGCTGCTGGGCCGCAACGGCGTCGGGAAAACCAGCACCATCAAGGCCATCATCGGCCTGATCGACCGCACCGGGGCCGTGGAGCTCGACGGCGTGCGGATCGAGAAGGACCCGACGTTCAAGATCATCCGCAGCGGGGTGGGCTACGTCCCCGAGGACCGGGAAGTGTTCTCCAAGCTCACCGTGGCGGAAAACCTCCGGCTCGCCGAACGCGACGCCGCACCCCGGCGCCAGCTCGTCGAGGAGCTCTTCCCGGACCTCCTGGCCCGGTCCGCCCAGATGGCCGGCACGCTCTCCGGCGGCCAGCAGCAGATGGTCTCGCTGGCCCGTGCGCTGTTGAACACCAACAAGATCCTCCTCGTCGACGAACCCACCAAGGGCCTGGCCCCGAAGATCGTCGCCGAGGTCGCCGAGACCCTGGCCGAAGCCGCCAGGACCGTCCCCATCCTCCTGGTCGAGCAGAACCTGCACGTCGTCCGGCAGCTCGCCGCGGGCGCCGTCGTCCTCTCCGGCGGCCGGGTGGTCCACACCGGCAGCGCCCTGGAATTCCTCGACGACGCCGAGCTGACCCAGCGCCTGCTGGGCGTCTCCGCTGAGGGCCACGCACGGGAGAATACCGGGAAAACAGCCGAAACACCGGCCGGGAAAGGCGCCGCCCTGTGAGTACCGTCGTCCTCCTGCTCTTCACCGGGCTGGGCCTGGGTGCACTGTACTTCCTCGTGGCCGCCGGCCTGTCCCTGATCTACGGGCTCATGGGCGTGCTCAACTTCGCGCACGGCGCATTCCTGACCCTCGGAGCCTTCACCGGCTGGGAAATCGCCCGCCGGACCGGTTCCGACAACTGGGGGACGTTCCTGCTGTCCCTCCTGGTCGGGGCCGCGTCAGGGGCCGCGTTCGCCGCCTTCACCGAGTTCGTCCTGATCCGCCGGCTGTACCAGCGGCACATCGAACAGGTCCTCATCACGGTGGGCCTCTCGCTCGCCGCGGTTGCCCTCTTCGACGGCATCTGGGGCACCGACCCGGTGTTCATCCAGGGACCTGCCTGGTTCAAGGACACCACCGAGATCCTCGGCGCCCGCGTCCCCAATGACCGGTTCGTCTGCATCATCGCCGCCGTCCTGGTGCTGCTGGCCCTGGTGTTCTTCCTGAAGAACACCCGCTACGGCATGATCATCCGGGCCGGCGTCGAGAACCGCTCCATGGTGACGGCCCTCGGCATCGACGTCCGGAAGGCCTTCACCCTCGTCTTTACGATCGGCGGTGCCGCCGCGGGGCTGGGCGGCGTCCTGGCCTCGCACTACTTCGGCTACGTCTCGCCGATGTTGGGCGGCTCGCTGCTGATCTTCGCCTTCATCGTCACCGTGATCGGCGGACTGGGCTCACTGACCGGCGCGGCCATTGCCGCCGTCGCCGTCGCCGTCCTGCAGCAGTTCGCCAACTTCTACCTCGGCGGCACCGGCGACTTCGTCGTCGTGCTGGCGCTGGCGCTTGTGCTGCTGTTCCGTCCCTCCGGCCTGCTCGGGAGAACCTCATGACCACTGATACCGACGCCGCCGGCACCAACCGGGCGGGCACCGACAGCACCGACACCCAGGGCACCGGCGGGGGCACAACGGGAACCCGCCCCGCCAACCGGCACAACCAGCCCGGCCGGCCGCGCCTGACCCGCCGGAAGATCGCCGGCACAGCCGCCGGGGTCGCCGGCATCGTGCTCCTGGTCCTGCTGCCGCTGCTCAACCTGTCCCTGCCCGGAGTGCTGCCCGGACCGACGTACACGCCGGGATCCCTGCAGCTGCTCGCGATGTGCATGCTGATGGCCGCCGCCGCCCTGACCTACCACCTGCTGCTCGGCGTCGCCGGGCTGTTGTCCTTCGGCCATGCGCTGTATTTCGGCGCCGGGGTCTACGGGCTGGCAATCATCCTGCAGAACCTGGACATCCCGCTGCTGCCCGCGATGGGCCTGACCCTGCTGATCGTGATCGTGCTGGCCCATGTGGTGGGCAGTATCAGCCTGCGGGTCAGCGGCATTCCGTTCGCCATGGTCACACTCGCGTTCGCCCAGGCCGGCTCGGTGATCGTCGGACGCAACCCTGACGGCACCACCGGCGGAGACGAAGGCCTGACGCTGCGCACCGACAACCTGCCCGACTTCCTCGTGGGCGTGGTCAATACCCGCAACCTCTACTGGCTGGCCCTGGCGGTGCTCGTGGCCGTCTTCGTCGTGGTCACCTGGGTGCAGTCCTCCCGCGCCGGCCACGTCGCCGCCGCGGTCCGCGAGAACGAACTCCGCGTCCGCGTCCTGGGCCTGCAGCCGCACCTCGTCAAGCTGCTGATTTTCGTGGTCTCCGCCATCCTGGTCAGCATCATCGGCATGGTGTTCCTGCTGCTGCAGAGCGGCGCCGTCCCGCGGGCCATGTCCGCGGACCTGACCATCACCTTGCTCGTGATGGTGGTCCTGGGCGGCGTCGGCTCGCGCTGGGGTGCGGTGATCGGCGGGGTCTTCTACACCATCCTGGACCAGCGACTCACGACGCTGGCGAACTCCGACGCCATCGATGCGCTGCCGGACATCCTGCGGGTACCGTTGTCTGAACCCCTGTTCATCCTGGGCACCCTGTTCATCCTCGTGGTGCTCTTCCTGCCCGGCGGCCTGACGGGAACCGCGCAGCTGCTGGCCCATCGCCGGGACCGGCAAAAAGCGCGGCGCGGCGGCCGCGGTGCGGGACCTGACAGCCCCGGACATGACAGCACCGGAAGTGAAAGGACAGCGATGTCCCGCGAGATCCTGGAGGAATCGGCATGAGCACCTCCGGAACCGGACGGCCTGTCGGGCTGCACACCCTGGGCCGCTGGACCACGGACCGCAGCCTCGCCACGCCGCAGCGGATCGCCATCGACGACCGCGGCTGCACGCTGAGCTACGGCGAGCTGGAACGCCGGGCGGCCGGCCTCGCCGCCGGCCTGACGGCGGCCGGTTACGCCACGGGGGACCGGATCGCGACCCTGACCGGCAACAGCTCGGACCACGTGGTGGTGTTCTTCGCCTGCGCCAAGGCCGGGCTGGTCCTCGCCCCGCTGTCCTGGCGGCTCTCGCCCAAGGAACTCGCCGCGCAGCTTGAGCTCGCCGACCCGCAGCTGCTGCTCGTCGAGGACGAACTGGAGTCCCTCGCTGCGGGGGCCTGCACGCTGCTGGCGCACCGGCCGCGGACCGCCGCACTGGGCCCCGGCGGCGTTGAGAAGTCCGTGCCCCCGCCCTCGCGGCCGGTCAGCGGTGGCCGGCATGAAGTCCGCACGGACGTGCGCGACGACGACCCCCTCCTGATGATCTTCACGTCCGGCACCGAGGGGGCCAGCAAGGCCGCCGTGCTGACCCATGCGAACTGCTTCTGGACCAACCTCTCGCTGTCCCGGACGCTGGACCTGGGCAGCACCGACGTCGTACTGGCGGTGCTGCCGCAGTTCCACGTCGGCGGCTGGAACATCCAGCCCCTGCTGGCGTGGTGGACCGGCGCCACCGTGGTGCTCGAACGCGGCTTCGAACCCGGCAGGGTCCTGCAGCTGATCGCGGAGCGGCGCGTGAGCATGCTGATGGGCGTCCCCACCCAGTACATGATGCTCGCCGAACATCCCGACTTCGCGTCCGCCGAGCTTGGCAGCCTCCGGCACGCCGTGGTGGGCGGTGCGCCCATGCCGGCGCCGCTGCTGCGGATCTGGCACCGCAGGGGAGTGGCGCTGAGCCAGGGCTATGGACTCACGGAGGCGTCCCCCAATGTGCTCTGCCTGGCCAACGAGGACGCCGCCCGGATGGTGGGGTATTCGGGCAAGCCGTACCCGCATGTCGCTGTCGCCGTGGCCGACCCGGTGACCGGGGAAATCCTCGACGGCGCCGCCACCGGGGAACTGCTGGTGGGCGGCCCCGGGGTTTTTGCCGGCTACTTCCGTGACCCGGCGGCGACTGCCGCCGTCCTGGCCGGGGACTGGCTGCGCACCGGAGACCTGGTGGAACGCGACGCCGACGGCTACATCAAAGTCGTGGACCGGCTCAAGGACATCTACATTTCCGGCGGCGAAAACGTGGCCCCGGCCGAGGTCGAGGCGGCGCTGCTGGCCCATCCGGCGGTGGCGCAGGCCGCCGTCGTCGGCGTGGAAGACGAGCGCTGGGGCGAAACCGGTGTGGCCTTTGTGGTGATCCGCCCCGGCCTGGCCACGGACGAGCAGGAACTTCTCGAGCACTGCGCTGCCCAGCTGGCGCATTTCAAGGTTCCCGCACGGATCGAAATGGTTGGAGCCCTGCCCCGCACGGCGCTGAACAAGGTGCTGCGGACCCGGCTCCGCCAGCAGCTCGACGGGAGCGGACCGGCAGGACGCCCCGAACACCCGGCCGCTGCAGTGCCCGCGGACGGGGGCCGGCGGTGAGCGCCGCGCCGCGCACCGCCAGGGGCACCCGCACCCGGGCCAAGCTGCTGCAGGCCGCCGAAACGGTGTTCGCCTCGGTGGGCTACCACGAGGCCTCGATTGTGAAAATCACCGAGGAGGCCGGCGTCGGCCTTGGCACCTTCTACCTGTACTTCGAGGGCAAGCAGGCCATTTTTGACGAGGTCGTCGAGGACCTGAACCGGCGGGTCCGGCACGCCATGACGGATGCCGCGCGCTCAGCCGGGACCCGGCTCGCGGCCGAACGCGCGGGCTTCCGGGCCTTCTTCAAGTTCACCGCCGAACATCCTGCGCTGTACCGGATCATCCGGCAGGCCGAATTCGTCTCGCCCGGCGCGCTGCGGCTGCACTACACCCGGATCGTCAACGGCTACATCGAGGGGCTCAAAGCCGCGCAGCTCAGCGGCGAAGTCCGGGCGATGGATCCCACCGTGGCGGCCTGGGCCCTGATGGGCATCGGTGAGCTGATCGGCATGCGCTGGGTGCTGTGGGATGAGGAAGGCACCGAACCCGCCCAGGGCGCCCGGCCGGATGTCCCGGAGGAAGTCTTTGAGGAAATGATGCAGTTCATCGAGCGTGCGCTCGCCCCGGCCCCGGGCGCCGCCCCCGGACCCGGCCCCGACTTCGGAACCATTCAGACCCCGGAAGGGACAGCCCCATGATCCAGGCAACCAGCAACTCCAGCTACCGGACCACCGAGGTCGCGGTCCGGGGCGGAACCCTGCACACCGCCCTCTGGGGCCCCGAGGACCCGGCCGCCCCGACCATCCTGGCGGTGCACGGCGTGACCGCGTCCCACAAGGCCTGGCCGGCGCTGGCCCAGGCCCTGCCGGACATCAGGATCATTGCCCCGGACCTGCGGGGCCGGGGCCGGAGCAACGCCCTGCCCGCGCCGTACGGGATGCCCTCCCACGCCGAGGACCTCGCGGCCCTACTGGCCGCGCTGAGCACCGGGCCCGTGGTGGTCGTTGGCCATTCGATGGGCGCCTTCGCCTCCGTGGTCCTCGCGAACCTGTACCCGGAGCGGGTGCGGTCCCTGGTACTGGTCGACGGCGGACTGCCGCTGCAGGTGCCGGCGGGACTCAGTGACGAGCAGATCGTCGCTGCCGTGCTCGGTCCGGCGGCGGAGCGCCTGAACGCCACCTTCGCCAGCCGGGAGGTCTACCGGAGCTTCTGGCGGCAGCATCCGGCGTTCAGCGCGGACTGGAGCCCGCTCGTGGAGGAATATGTCGACTACGACCTCACCGGCGAGGCGCCGGTGTTCCGGCCGGCCACACGGTACCAGGCGATGGCGGACGACACCGCCGAGCTGCACCGCGGCGCCTCACTCCTGAAAGCACTGGAGGAGCTCGCGGTGGAGACCCTCGTGCTGCGGGCGCCGCGCGGCCTGCTCAATGAGCCCGGCGGCCTGTACGCGCCCGGTTATCTGGATGCCTGGGCGGAGAAGCTGCCGGCGTTGACCGTCCGCGAGATCCCGGACGTCAACCACTACACGATCGTCATGGGCAGGACAGGCGCCGCTGCTGTCGCGGACACCGTGCGGGAGGCGCTGGCGGTCGCGTAGCCAGGTGGCGCCGGGGTGGCGCCGGCGCATCAGACGGCTGACTCCAGGATCCGGGTTTTCGGGGCACCCTGGAGGGCCGGGGCCGCTGCGGGGGACGTCCAGACGTTCGCCTCAAGGCTCGCCAGGAGGGCTTCCGCCTGGGCCCGCCGCTCGAAATCGAGTTCGACCACCACATAGTGCCGGTCCTCCACCGGCCGGCTGATCCGGTGCTCGGTCACGCCCGACGCCGCGCGGTTGACGGGGTCACGGTCGAATGCGCTCTTCCAGAGGCCAAAATCCTTGATCCCGTGCTCGATCTGCAAGGTGTACATCACAATCTTTCCTTCCGTTGGTGTCCCCTCGTTGCGGGGATGTTCCACGCTAGGCGTACGCGGGCAGCGTGCGGTATCCCAGAAATCTGGAGGCGGATTCAGCAGGCAAAGCCCAAGGGGCATACTGAATCCATGACCACCAGCTGGGCGCTGAGCCGGAGCCTGGAACGCATCGGGCAGCTCTGCCGCGACGTCCCCGACGACCGGGAGCTGCGCCGGGGGGTGCTGGCGGAACTGGGCCGTATGGTGCCGTTCAGCGCCTATGCCTGGCCGCTGGCGGATCCTGAATCGGCCACCGGCATCTCGCCGATGGCCAGGATCCCCTGTCCGGACGAGCTTCCGGACCTGATCCGGCTCAAGTACCTGACACCGGACTGCCGCTGGACCGCCCTGATGGGCCAGCCGCGGCCGGCCACCACCCTGCTGATGGCGACGGGCGGGCATCCGGCGCGCAGTCCCTTGTGGAACGGGCTGCTGGTCCGCTACGGGGTGACAGACGTGCTGTCCGCGGTCTTCGCCGACAAGCACGGCTGCTGGGGCTGGCTGGACCTCTGGCGTTCCGGGGACGAGGGCATTTTCGCCGAGCCGGAGGCGGAGTACCTTGCCACGGCGGCGCCGCTCGTGGCGGCCGGGCTCCGGCGGAGCCGCGCGGCACAGTGCCGGCGGGACGCGGACGGGAGCGGCCCTGCCGGGCTGGCAGTCCGGAATCCCCTGCCGCCGCAGGCCGTACTGACGCTCGATGAGGAGCTGTCCGTGGTGGGACAGACCGCCTCAGCCGGCGACTGGCTGGGGCTGCTGCAGCGCGGACCCCGGCCGTACGAGGGCATTCCGGCGGAGGTCCTCAACGTCGCCGCCCAGCTGCTGGCCAGGGAAGCCGGGGTGGACGCCCGCCCGGCGATGTCCCGTCTTCCCGTGGGCCGCGGCGCCTGGGCGCTGCTGCGTTCCACCAGGATGGACGCCAGCCGGCCGGGGGCAACGCCTCCGCTCGCGGTGACCATCCAGGAGTGTCCGGCGGCGGACCGGCTGGAGGTGTTCGCCCGCTGCTTTGCCCTGACCCCGCAACAGCACCGGCTCCTGGGACTCACCGCCGGCGGACTTAACACGTCCGGGCTGGCAGCCGCCCTGGGAATCCGCCCCTACACCGTGCAGGACCAGTTCAAGGCTGTTTTCGCTGCCTGCGGCGTCCGGAGCCGGAGCGCGCTGCTGGGCCTGGCCCTTGGCACTGCGGCTGTGCCGCCCGGGCCAGGCGCGGCGGGCGGCCGGTCGTGACGAGCCCCCGCGGCGCCTGGCGGGCCGGGCCTAGCCGCCGGCGAACGGCGGCAACACGTCGACGACGTCGTCCGGCTTCAGCGCCGCTGCACGGTTCCGCACCGCCACCTCGTTGAGCAGGAAGCTGCTCCGGGACAGCAGGCGCGCCAGCGGAGGGGTCCCGGCCGGTGGTTCCGGTCGGTCGACGGCGAGGATCGCGTCCAGGAGCGAGGCGACGGTGGCGTTCACGGGGAGGTCGAAGTGCTCCTCCTCGACGCCGGCGGCAGCGCGCGCGGCAGCGAAGTAACGTACGTTCACAGGTGGTTCAGCCTCCGATGGCGCTCATGCTGCGGTCCGGCTGGACGAAGTCCGGGGCGTCCAGTCCGACGTGGTCCATGCCGTGGGCCTTGGGCTTGATCCACATGGCGTCCTGCCAGCGCCCGGCGAGTTGTTCGTCGCTGGCGCCTTCGCGGAGCAGCCCCAGCAGGTCGACTTCCTCGCGGGAGAAGAGGCAGCTCATGATCTTGCCCTCGGCCGTGATGCGGGTGCGGCGGCAGTCGGAGCAGAACGGCTCGGTGACAGAGGCGATGATCCCCACGGTTCCCAGCACCGGGCCGGCAGCCTCGGCCGTGCCCGGGACCCTGGCCCGGACCTCGAAGCGTTCCGCCGGGGCGCCGTCGCGGTCCCGGGGATCGGCGCTGAGCACGTAGTCCACGGAGAGCAGCTCACGGATTTCCGCGGCCGTGATCATGTTCCGGCGGGTCCAGCCGTGGTCGGCGTCGAGCGGCATCTGCTCGATGAACCGAAGCTCGTAGCCGCGGTCCAGCGCCCAGGCCAGCAACGCCGGGGATTCGACGTCGTTGATGCCGCGCATCAGCACGGCGTTGAGCTTCACGGGACCCAGTCCGGCCGCCCAGGCCGCGTCCACGCCGGCCAGGACCTTGTTCAGGAAGGGGCGGCGGGTCAGCCGGGTGAACGTCTCCTCATGCAGCGAGTCGAGCGAGACATTGATGCGGGACAGTCCGGCGGCCTTGAGCCCGGCAGCCTTCTTGTCCAGCCCGACGGCGTTCGTGGTCATGGAGATGGGAAGGTCAGGGTGGGCCTGGCGGAGCGCCCAAATGATGTCCAGCAGATCGGCCCGGACCAGAGGTTCCCCGCCGGTGAGCCGCAGCTCGCGCACACCCAGCATGTCGACGCCGATCCGCACGATCCGGACTATCTCCTCCGCCGACATCACCGCCTGCTTGGACAGCCACTCCAGGCCCTCGGCCGGCATGCAGTAGGTGCAGCGCAGGTTGCATTTGTCCGTCAGGGACAGCCGCATGTCGGTGGCACGGCGGCCGTAACGGTCCACGAGGCCGGCGGGCATTCCGGCCGGGCGCGCGGCCAGCTGCGCGCCGGAGGTGCCCGCGCCGGAGGTGCCCGCGCCGGAGGTGCCCGCGCCGGGTCCGTCATCCGCGCGGGGCTGGGGCATACCTAGCTGAACACTCATAACGTCAGGCTACGCCACCCCGGCGCCGGCATCACTCCTGTTGTGCCAGGATTCCGCCGTCGGCGGTTCCGCCGGTCCGGCGCGTACCTATGCTGGTGGAGTGAACACCACCCCGCACGCTCACTCAGGCACGCCAGGCGCCACACCGCGGCCCGGCCGGCAGACGCCTGGCACGCCCACTTCCGGGACGGCCATCCCCGGGCCGCAGAAACCCGGCCGGCGAAGTCCGGCCCGGCACGTGACCGCCTGGGCGGCCGCAGCCGGAGTCGTGGCCGTCGGAACGGGGCTTGCCCTGGGGGAGCTCGCGGCAGGGTTCGTGAGCCCCTCACTGTCCCCGGTAACTGCTGTCGGCGGCGCCGTGATCGACGTGGTCCCGCCGGGCGTTAAGGATTGGGCTGTGTCGCTCTTCGGCACGGCGGACAAGATTGCCCTGCTGGGCGGCATGGGGCAACTCATCGCTGCACTGGCCGCGCTGTCCGGAATTGTGGAGCTGCGGCGCCGGCTCGCCGGGGTCGCCATCATCGCCGTCTTCGGGGTGGTGGGGCTCGTGGCCGTCCTTGGCCGGACCGAACTGACCGTGAACGCGATCCCGGTCCCGCTGCTCGCCGCCGTCCTGTCCATGATCCTGCTGCGGTGGCTGGTCCGGGGGCTGGGGGAGCGGCACACCGGCGAGGCTCGCCCGCCCGCGGATCCCGGTCCGGAAGCTGCTGTCCCGGAAGCAACTGTCCCGGAAACGACCGCCCCGGAAACGACCGCCCCCAGGCAGCCTCCCTCCCGCCGTCGCTTCTTCCAGGCGCTCGGCGGAACGGCCGCCGTCGCGGCCGTCGCCGGCGTCCTGGCCTCGACGATCCGGGGCGCCGCCGCCGTCGTGAGTGAACTGCGCAGCAAACTGGCGCTCCCCGCGCCGGCGTCCCCGGCCCCGCCGGTCCCGGCCGGAGCGGAGGTCCGGCTGGACGGCGTGGGCCCGCTGGTGACTCCCAATAAGGACTTCTACCGGATCGACACCGCGCTGCGCGTCCCGGTGGTGGACCCGGGCCAGTGGACCCTCAAAGTCACCGGCCTCGTGGAGCGCGAGATCTCCCTGGACTTCGCCGCGCTGCTGGCCAAACCCCTGATCGAACGGCACGTCACTATTGCCTGCGTCTCCAATGAGGTGGGCGGGGACCTGATTGGCAACGCCCGCTGGCTCGGCTGGCCGGTCCGGGAACTGCTGGCACTCGCACGCCCGAAGGACGGGGCGGACATGGTCCTGTCCCGCAGCACTGACGGCTGGACCGCCGGCACCCCGCTGGAGGTGCTGACGGACGACCGGGACGCGCTCCTGGCTGTTGGCATGAATGGCGAACCGCTGCCGCTGGAGCACGGCTTCCCGGCCCGGCTGATCGTCCCCGGCCTGTACGGCTACGTGTCGGCCACCAAATGGGTCACCGAGCTCAAGGTGACGCGCTTCGCGGATGACGCCGGATACTGGACGCCGCGCGGCTGGAGCGAGCGGGGGCCCATCAAGACCTCGTCCCGCATCGATGTGCCCCGGGACGGCCGCTCCGTGCGCGCCGGCACTGTGGCCTTCGGCGGGGTGGCCTGGGCCCAGCACACCGGAATCGGCCGCGTGGAGCTCAGGGTCAACCGCGGCGCGTGGCAGCAGGCGGAGCTCGCTCCCGGGATCTCCCACGACACCTGGTACCAGTGGAAACTCGACCTGCCGCTGACCCCCGGCCAGTACGAGGTCCAGGTCCGGGCCACGGACCTTAACGGCGCCGCGCAGGTGGAGGACCGCGCGCCGGTGGCGCCCAGCGGGGCCACGGGCTTTCACACGGTTAGAGTTGACGTGAAGTC
Organism: Pseudarthrobacter kochi; assembly: GCF_055412805.1. NCBI lineage: Bacteria > Bacillati > Actinomycetota > Actinomycetes > Micrococcales > Micrococcaceae > Pseudarthrobacter > Pseudarthrobacter kochi. The sequence continues at coordinate 80,060 of NZ_JBVAYV010000003.1, read as the reverse complement.
CTAACGGGCCGGGCCAACACGCCAGGCCACGGAGCCGGGCCAGGGAGCCGGACCGGCGAACTCAGCCTATGGCTCAAGACGAGGGGTCACCAACGCATGCACCGCACCCAGGCACGGCACGTCACCGTGGAAGCGCACCGCGAAGCGGTCCGCCAGCTGCTGGCCCCGCTCCGCACCCCGGACCGGGTTGAACGGCTCCCGCTCCTTTCGGCGCTGGGCCGCGGGCTCGCGGCGGACATCGTGGCTCCGCTGGACCTGCCGCCGTTCGCGAATTCGCAGATGGACGGCTTTGCCATCCGCAGCGCCGACGTGCCCGACGGCGGCGCCGAACTGCGCGTCGCCGCCCCCGTCGCGGCCGGGGCCGCGCCCCCTGAACTGGCCCCCGGGACAGCCGCCCCGATCATGACCGGGGCCATGATGCCGCCCGGGGCGGACGCCGTCGTGCCGATCGAACAGGCCATCCCCGACGTCTTCCCGGCACCGGGGGTGCCGGCCACGGTCCGGCTGCCCGCCGCCCCGGCCCGGAACTTCGTCCGCGACGAGGGCAGCGACATCCGCACCGGCGAGCCCGCCCTCGCCGCCGGAACCTGCCTCGGACCCGGACAGCTGGGACTCCTGGCCGCCCTGGGATTCACCGAGGTCCCGGTCTACCGCGCGCTGCGGGTCCTGCTGGTCACCACGGGGGACGAAGTCGTGGAGCCAGGCAGCCCGCTGGGCACCGGCAAGATCTACGACTCCAACGCCACCCTGCTGGAGTCGTCCATGCGCCAGGCCGGCCTCGACGTCACCCGGACCGGAATTTCCACCGACCGCCCGGAGGAACTCGCCCGCCTGCTGCGCCGGCACGCGGCAGACGTGGACCTGGTCGTCACCACCGGCGGGGTCAGCAAGGGGGCGTACGAGGTGGTCCGGCAGGCGATGGAGGGCCACAACGTCGACTTCCTCGCCGTCGCGATGCAGCCCGGCGGACCGCAGGGGATCGGCACCTTCGACGGCGTCCCGGTCCTCGGCTTCCCGGGGAACCCGGTGAGTTGCCTCGTCTCCTTCGAAATGTTCCTTCGGCCCGCGCTGGGAAACCTGTTCGGCTCACCCGCGCCGCGGCCTGTGGCCAGGGCGCGGCTGGCCGGGGCGCTGACGTCGCCGGCGGGCAAGCACCAGGTGCGGCGCGGCACGGTCCTCCCCGACGGCACCGTCCGGCTGGAAGGCGGCGCCGGCTCCCACCTCGTCAGCGCCCTGGCGCACTCCAACGCCCTGATCCAGGTGCCGGAAGGAATCGCCGTGCTCGCCGAGGGCGCGGAGGTGGAAGTATGGATGTTGTGAACGAAGAAAACCCCGCACCTGAACACGCAGGCCTGACCCACCTCCGGCAGGACGGCACAGCCCAGATGGTCGACGTGTCCAACAAGGCGTCGAGCACCCGCGAGGCCACGGCCACCGCCACCGTCCGCAGCACGGCCGAGGTCCTGGCCCTGCTCGGCGCGGGCGACCTGCCCAAGGGCGATGCACTCGCCGTTGCCCGGGTCGCCGGCATCATGGCCGCCAAGAGGACCGCGGACCTGATCCCGCTGTGCCACCCGCTGCCGCTCGCCAAGGTCACCGTCGACTTCGAACTCGACACTGACTCGGTCACGGTGTTCGCCACGGTCAAGACCCTCGGGGTCACCGGCGTCGAAATGGAAGCGCTGACCGCGGCCTCGGTGGCCGCCCTCAGCGTGTACGACATGATCAAGGCCGTGGACAAACACGCGGTACTGACGGACATCAAGGTGCTGGCCAAAAGCGGCGGCAAGAGCGGGGACTGGACACGATGAGCATGCCCGAACCACACCGGCACGGCGAAGCCACCGGGCGGAAGGCCGGCGTGGTGATTGCCTCCACCCGCGCCGCGGCCGGAATCTATGAAGACCTGACCGGCCCCGTCATCATCGACTGGCTCACCGAACACGGATTCGAGGCCTACCCGGCCATGGTGGTCCCGGACGGCGACGCCGTCGGTGCCGCCCTGCGCGCACTCCTGACGCAGGCGCCCGCCGTCATCATTACCAGCGGCGGCACCGGCCTCAGCCCCACCGACGCCACCCCGGAACAGACCCTTCCCCTGCTGGACCGGGAGATCCCGGGCATCATGGAAGGCATCCGGGGCGCCGGGACCGCCAAGACCCCCATGGCGATGCTCAGCCGCGGCCACGCCGGCGCCGCCGGCCAGACCTTCATCGTCAATCTCCCCGGATCCCCGAAGGGCGTGATGGACGGACTCAGCGTGCTGGACCCCATCCTTGGACACCTGTGCGACCAGCTGGAAGGCAGCCATGGCCACTAAGCCAGCCTTTGAACCAGCCTTTGTAGTGGTGAACGCGGTGCTGAGTGCCGAGCCCATCTCCGTGGACCAGGCCATCGCCGCCGTCGAATCGGACACCGCGGGCGCCGTGGTCAGCTTCAGCGGCGTGGTCCGGAACCACGACGGCGGCAAACCCGTCCAGCGGCTCAGCTACAGCGCGCACCCGACGGCGCACCAGGTGATGGCCGACGTCGTCGCGCAACTCGTTGCCGAACAGGCCGCCGGGACAGCCGCCGCCGGAACAGAAACTGCAACCGGCGCTGAGACCGACAGCACCACAGCCCAGCCGGTACGGATCTGGGTGGCACACCGGATCGGGATGCTGGAGATCGGCGATCCCGCCCTGGTCTGTGCCGTCTCCGCCGCGCACCGGGGCCAGGCCTTCGAGGTCTGCTCGGAACTCGTCGACCGGATCAAGGCCCAGGTTCCGATCTGGAAGGAACAGTTCTTTACCGACGGCACCGTCGAGTGGGTGGGCGCGGGGGCATAGTCCGGCCCAACGTACGCAGTCCGAAGTACGCATCCCGAAGCAGGCAGCCCGAAGCCCGCGGGTGGAAGAACAGGGCCCGAAGCACGCAGCCCGGCGACGTGCGGGAAGCCTGTAACGCAGGGCCGCGGTTCCGGCGGGCAGCCGCCCCGGCGGTAGGGTTGAAGGCATGACCGAACAACTCGCAGTCGCCGTGCTGGGCGCGAACGGGCGCATGGGCGCCGAAGCCGTGCAGGCCGTCGAGGCCGCCGCGGACCTCAAACTTGTCGCCGCGCTGGGCCGGAATGATTCCCTGGACATCCTCGTCGACGCCGGAGCCCGGATCGTGGTGGATCTGACGGTCCCCGGGAGCACCGAAGCGAACGTCGCCTTCGCCGTCGAACACGGCATGCACGCCGTCGTGGGGACCACCGGCTGGGATGCGGAGCGGCTGGGCCGGCTTGAGGAACTCCTCGCCGGCCAGCCCGGCGTGGGCGTCCTGATCGCCCCGAACTTCGCCCTCGGCTCGGTCCTCGCCTCCGCGTTCGCCGCCAAGGCCTCGCGCTATTTCGAATCGGTCGAAATCATCGAACTGCATCACCCGGACAAGGTGGACGCCCCGTCCGGAACCGCCGTGCGCACCGCGCAGCTGATCTCCGCCGAGCGCGCAGCCGCCAACCTGCCCGGCAGCCCCGATGCCACCACGAGCGAGCGCCCCGGTGCGCGCGGCTGCGACGTCGACGGCGTCCGCGTCCACAGCGTCCGGCTCCGCGGCCTCGTGGCGCACCAGGAAGTCCTGCTGGGCGGGCCGGGGGAGCAGCTGACCTTCCGGCACGACTCCTTCGAGCGCGCCTCGTTTATGCCCGGCGTGCTGCTGGGTGTGCGCAACGTTGCCGGGAACCCGGGCCTCACCGTGGGCCTGGACGGCTACCTGGACCTGGGGCTCTGAGCGCCGTGGCCAACGTCCTGACTGCCTTCAAGGCCAACCGCACCAAGATCTGGGTCGGCGCCGTCACCCTCCTGCTTGTCTTCTACCTCGTGGTGTCCTTCCAGCGCTCGGTGCTCCTGATGACGGACGCCAACCCGGTGGCCAAGGCGATTGGCGTGGCCTACCTGCTCCTGCCGGTGATCGGAGCCTGGGCCCTGGTCCGCGAGCTGCTCTTTGGCGCCCGGACCGAACGGCTGGCGAAAATCCTCGAGGCTGAGGGCGGGCTGCCCGAGGACAACCTGCCGCGCACCCCCGCGGGACGGATCATCCGCGAGGCCGCCGACCTGGAATTCGAGAAGTACCGTGCCGAGACGGAAGCCGCGCCGGAGGACTGGCGCTCCTGGTTCCGGCTCAGCTGCGCCTATGACGCCGCGGGCGACCGCAAGCGGGCCCGCGCCTCGATGCGCGACGCCGTCCGGCTGTACCGGACCGGATCCCGCCAGGCCTGAGCCACCCCGGCCTGGCCCAGGCCCGCCCGTGGGCCCGCCCGGATAGAACCACAGCGGGCAGAGCCGCGGTACTGAGCCGCGGTACTGAGCCAGTCAGCGGACCCGGGCCGGCTGGTAGCGGCCGAGCTGGTTGGCGGCATGAGCCACCCACTCCAGCGGCCCCCGCCACGCCAGGGCCGCGAAGATTCCGCCCAGGGCCAGGATCGCCACGGCCTGCGCCCAGTACACGCCCTCAACCGTCCACCCCGATGGCAGCGGCTGGCCGTACAGCGAGGCCATCACGCACAGGTGGGCCGTGTACAGGCTCAGGGTCATGGCACCGGCACCCCGGACCGGAAGCAGCACGTCCACTCCGGCGCGCTCCACCAGCCGGCCCAGCAGCAGGCAGGCCCCGGCGACGGCCGCCGCCACCCCCGAGGTGTGCAGCAGATCCAGCGTGGTCCCCGAATGCGGGGCGCTGGAGGCGAGCCACCAGGCGGAGCCGGTTTGGTCCACGCCGGCCAGGTTGACCTGCAGGAGACTTTCCAGCGGATAGGAGGGATTCAGCAGGGACGCCTGCAGCGCCGCCCGGCCGCCCCAGTCCTCCATCAACACCACGCTGAGCCACTTGGCCAGGACCGCCACCACGGTTCCCACCGCCAGCAGCAGTACCGGGACCACCGCCGTCGTGAGGGCCAGCCGGCCGATCGCGAGGCCAATCAGCAGGTAGGCGATCCACTGGAGGACGGGGTAATAGCCGGTCAGGAAAAGGTCCCCGAGCAGCACGGCGGGGGTGGACAGATCCTCCCACTTCGGATTGTGGCCCAGCTGCAGGGGAGGCGATGCGGTGAGGAGCCACGGCCGCAGGAGGAAGGCGAGGGCCGGGGTGATGAGCACCCAGCCGGCAGCCAGAACCAGCAGATGTTTGACGTCCAGGCCGAGGAAGGGCAGCACACACAGGAACAACACTGCGTAGTGGACCAGGATGATGGCGATGTTCACCTCGAGCCCGCCGATGGAGAACCCGACGGCGCCGACCACCAGCGCCCGGAGGGCGACCCCCCGGCGGGCCGCCCACAGCTGCGGACCCTGGAACGGCTGCTGCTTGCCGGTTGACAGGGCCAGCCCGATCCCTGCGAGCACAGCGAAGAGGGCCGAGGCCCGTCCGGAAAACACGAGACCCACCCAGGTGGGTGTGAGCTGGGCGTTCGACTCGAAGGTGGGGAACACGTGGGTGGCCATCATGCCCAGGAGGGCCAATCCGCGGGCGGCGTCAATGCCTGAGAGCCGTATTCCGGTGGTGTTCGCCGCGTTCCTGGACTTGTTCCTGACCCTGCTCCTACCCCGGGCGGTCCTGGATGAGGAAGCCAATCCGCGCGGGGTCATGCCTCGATCGTCTCATATCCGCCTGTGCTGGGCCTGTCGAAAATTGTGTGACCGCCGCGGCCTTGTATTCGAATATATGTTCGAATACCATAGGGCCATGAACAACACACCAGAGCCCGTCGTTCCCGCATCCGGGACGCGCGACTCCACCCGGCCGGAACAGTGCGGCCCGGACCCGGCGTCCGGCGTCCTCAAAGCGATGAGTCCCGGCGTCGTGGATTTCCTCTTCCGGCAATTGGTGGCCGGCGAAGCGGCCGAGGACATCCAGTGGCAGCGGGAAGGCACGGTCCTCTCCGCGCAGGCTCCGGGGGCGGAATTGGCCCGCCGGCTCGCCGAGACGGACCTCGAATCGCTGACTCCCACCGAACTCTTCCACTACGTGCGGGCAGCGCAGCGGCTCGCGTCGTGGGCCGAGTCCCTGCGCGAAACCGCCGTGGGCCGCTACTGCACCACGCCGCCCGGGGGTGGTGCCGACTGACCTTCCCTTCCCGTATCCGAACAACCATCCGGACAACCATCCGAACAACCATCCGGACAACGGGCCCGCTGGAATACTGCGGTGCCTGGGATGGCAGGGTGAGAACCGCACTGACGCTTTCCGCCATCCAGTACACGGCCCTCGACGGCGGCATTCGCGCCAACGCCGCCGAACACGTCCGCCTCATCGAGGACGCGGACAGCCATGGCGCCCGCCTGGTGGTGTTCCCCGAACTCTCCCTGACGGGCTACGACCCGGACGGACTGTCGGACCCGGGGCGGTGGGTGACGGCCGCGGACCGGCGGCTCGACGGCCTCCGCGAAATCTGCCGGCGGACCGGGATCACCGCAGTCGTGGGTGCCCCCTTCCGGGAAACGGACGGCACGCCACGCCTGGCATCGCTCGCCCTGCACCCCAGCGGTGAGCTGGAAACCGGCTTCAAGGTCTGGCTCCATGGACCGGAGCGGCAGGTGTTCAGCGCCGGAGACCGGACTGCCGTCCTGACGCTGGACGGCTGGAAGGTCGCTTTGGCCATCTGCCTGGATACCGCCCGCCCGGTCCATGCCGGCGAGGCGGCCGCGGCCGGCGCGGACGTCTATGCCGTATCGGCCCTCTATACCGCGGGCGAGGACCACCGGCTGGCCCTGCATCTGGGAGCCCGGGCCATGGACAACCGGATGTTCACCGTGCTGGCCAACCTCGGCGGCAGCACTGAATGCGGGCCCTCGACCGGCAGGAGCGGCTTCTGGGGACCGGACGGACTCGTGATCCGGCAGGCGTCCGGAACGGGGACTGAGGTGCTGACCGCCACCCTGCAGCACAACGTCCTGGACTGCTACGCCCAGGAGAGTGCTGCCCTGAAGCGGACGGCTCCGGCATCCCGACAGCCGGCCCCCGGGTGAGGCTGACGGCCCGGGTTTGATCTTCATCACGTCGCCGTCATTGTCACATCATGCCGGGGACAGGGTAACGTTTTTCATATGGCTGACTCTCGCGCTCGCTCTTACACGTTCGGATCCCTCGTAACCGCCATGGTCACGCCTTTCACTTCCGACGGTGAGGTCGACTACCAGCAGAACGCCGAGCTGGCCAACAAGCTTGTCGACGACGGCCACGACGCCCTCGTCATCTCCGGTACCACGGGGGAGACCTCCACGCTGGAAGACGACGAGAAGGAAAAGCTGTTCCGGGTCATCGTGGAAGCCGTCGGGGACCGCGCCAAGGTGATCGCCGGGACCGGCACCAACCACACCTCGCACTCGATCGAGATGGCCAAGCGGGCCGCCAAGGCCGGGGCCCACGGCCAGCTGATCGTCACCCCGTACTACAACAAGCCAAGCCAGGCCGGCATCCAGGCCCACATTGAAGCCGTCGCCGACGCCGCCGACCTTCCCGTTATGGTCTACGACATCCCCGGCCGGGCCTGCGTGCCGATCCTGCCCGAAACCATGATCCGGCTCGCGGACCACCGGAACATTGTTGCGCTCAAGGACGCCAAGGCCGACTTCGCCGCCACCACGCGGGTCCTCGCCAACACCGACCTTGACGTCTACTCGGGCGACGACGGACTGACGCTGCCGTGGATGGCAGCCGGCGCCGCCGGGCTCGTCAGCGTCTCCGCGCACGTCGCGACGCGGCAGTTCCGCGCCATGATTGATGCCGCACTTGCGGGCGATTTCGCCACCGCCCGCACCATACATTTCGAACTGGACCCCGTGGTCCGTGCAGTGATGACCCATATCCAGGGTGCTGTTGCTGCGAAGCAAGTTCTTAAGTGGCAGGGAGTCCTGCCCAACTCGGTTGTCCGTTTGCCCCTCGTGGAGCCGGACAAAGCTGAGATCGAAACCATCCGCGAGGACTTGGCGGAAGCTGGAATGGTCTTTTCCTGATCAGGTGCTTGATTCTGATGAGTAAGGACCAGGCCGGTACCCGCCTGGAAAGTAGTGCATTATGACCCAAACCGCCCTTCCCGGCCTTGTCACGCCGCCGAAACTGCTCAAGGACACCCTGCGGATCGTTCCGCTCGGCGGCCTGGGGGAGATCGGCCGCAACATGACCGTCTTCGAAATCGACGGCAAGCTGCTGATCGTCGACTGCGGCGTCCTCTTCCCGGAGGAGACCCAGCCCGGCGTCGACCTGATCCTGCCCGATTTCTCCTACATCAAGGAGCGCCTCCAGGACATCGTCGCCGTCGTCCTGACCCACGGCCACGAGGACCACATCGGTGCCATCCCGTACCTGCTGCGCCTGCGCGCCGACATTCCCCTGGTGGGCTCCCGGCTGACGCTGGCCCTCATCGAGGCGAAGCTGCTGGAACACCGGATTAAGCCGGTCACCCAGACCGTCACCGAGGGCCAGGTGCAGAAGTTTGGCCCATTCGAATGCGAATTCGTGGCCGTCAACCACTCGATCCCCGACGCCCTCGCTGTGTTCCTCCGCACCAGCGGCGGCACCGTGCTGCACACCGGCGACTTCAAGATGGACCAGTTGCCGCTGGACGGCCGGATCACCGACCTCCGCCACTTCGCCAAGCTCGGCGAAGAAGGCGTGGACCTGTTCATGTCGGACTCCACGAACGCCGATGTGCCGGGCTTCACCACTGCCGAGAAGGAAATTGGTCCCACCCTGGACCGGCTCTTCGGCCAGGCCTCCAAGCGCCTGATCGTCGCGTCCTTCTCCTCGCACGTGCACCGCGTCCAGCAGGTCCTCGACGCCGCGGCCAACCATAACCGCAAGGTTGCCTTTGTTGGCCGCTCGATGGTCCGCAACATGGCGATCGCCGAGAAGCTCGGCTACCTCGACGTTCCCCCGGGCATCCTGGTCGACATCAAGAACATCGACAACCTGCCGGACAACCGCGTGGTGCTGATGTCCACCGGTTCCCAGGGTGAGCCGATGGCGGCCCTGTCCCGCATGGCCAACGGTGACCACCGCGTCGTCGTCGGCCAGGGAGACACCGTCATCCTCGCCTCCAGCCTGATCCCGGGCAACGAGAACGCCGTCTTCCGCATCATCAACGGCCTGCTCAAGCTCGGCGCGGACGTCATCCACAAGGGCAACGCCAAGGTGCACGTCTCCGGCCACGCCGCCGCCGGCGAGCTGCTGTACTGCTACAACATCCTCGAGCCGCTCAACGCGCTGCCGGTGCACGGTGAAACCCGCCACCTGATCGCCAACGGCAAGATCGCCCTGGACTCCGGTGTCCCCGAAGAGAGCATCCTCCTCGCGGACAACGGCACCGTCATCGACCTCCGCGACCACCAGGCCGACATCGTCGGCCAGGTCGAAGTCGGCTTTGTCTACGTCGATGGCTCCAGCGTCGGCGAAGTCACCGAAGCAGACCTGAAGGACCGCCAGACCCTCGGCGATGAAGGCTTCATCTCCATCATCACCGTGATCCACCGCGCCACCGGCAAGGTCGTCTCGGGCCCCGAAATCCACGCCCGCGGCGTGGCCGAGGACGACTCCGTCTTCGACGAGATCATCCCGAAGATCAACGCCGCGCTGGAAGAAGCCGTGCTCAACCGCTCGGACCACACCACGCACCAGCTGCAGCAGGTTGTCCGCCGTGTGGTGGGCACCTGGGTCAACCGCAAGCTCCGCCGCAAGCCCCTGATCATTCCGGTGGTCCTGGAGGCCTAAGTACCCGCGCGCCGCGCACGAACAGCACTCCGGCGGCCTTACCGGCCTTCCCGGCCTGCCGCAGGCTTCGGCTTGCGGCGGACCGGGAGGGCCGTTCTTGTGTCCGGGCGGCAAAATGGACCCCGCCCAGGCCCGGAAATCCGCGGTTTTCGGCCCGGCGTCGGGTACCGTAGCGGGTATGGCGACACGTACTTCCTCCGCGCCTAGAGGAAACCCCAGCGGTAAATCAGGCAGCTCTCCGGCCCGGGGCTCCGGCCCGGCTGCGTCCAAAACCAGCAAGCCTTCCGGAGCAACGGGCACGGCGCGCACCCGCCAGTTGGCCGCCGTCGAACCCAAACAGCCCTGGCTGGTCCGGGTTGTGGCCGGCGCCTGGCTGGGCATTGCCCACGTCGTCGGCGCGGGAGTCCGCCGGATCGGCTACGACGTCAGCGACCTCGCCCCCGAGGACCGCCGCGACGGCGCAGCCCTGTTCAACCTCGCCCTCGGGGTCTTCGTCGCCACCTTCGCCTGGTGGGGATTCCAGGGCTGGTTCCCGGACACGGTTTACGGAATCGTCAACGGAACCTTCGGCTGGATGTCGCTGCTCCTGCCGCTCATGCTGATTGTCTGCGCCTTCCGGCTGTTCCGCCAGCCCGTCGACGGCCGCGGCAACAACCGGATCGGGATCGGCTTCCTGATCATGACCTTCGCCGGCTCCGGCCTGGCCCACATCATCGGCGGGGAACCGACCGTCGCCGAGGGATTCGACGGGCTGCGCCGCGCCGGCGGCATGCTCGGCTACCTCGCGGCGGCCCCGCTGGCCGCCATCCACCCCGCCGTCCCGCTGGCCGCCTACAGCCTGCTCGCCTTCACCTCGCTGCTGATCGTCACCGCCACGCCGTTCGGCGCCATCCCCGGCCGGCTGCGTGGCGCCTACGAGCACCTCATGGGCATCGACCTGCAGGACCAGGATCACGACGGCGACGGCCACGACCGCAGCTACCTCTACGAAAACGACACCCCGGCTCCGGCGAAGAAGAAGCGCCGCCGCCTCTTCGGCAAGGACCACAACGAGGACGCCGGACTCGACGGCTACGTCGGCGACGAAGCCTTCGAGCGGGCGCTCATTGCGGACGAGGAAGCCGAGGCCGCCCGGGTCGCCGGTGGCGCCAAGCCGGTCGCCCCCGGCGTGCGCCGGCCCACCCAGGCCGAGCTCGCCGTCGAGAAGATCAAGGCAGCCCAGGGGCTCGGCAGCAATGCGGGCAGCGCCGCCGCCTCGGCGGGGGAGAACGCCACCGAGGCGATCCCGCTCGTCACCCCGGGCATGATCGCCGCCGGCTCGCTGAACGCGGCCCCGCAGGCACCCGGCGCCGCCGCCGTGGCCGCCGCCGCGAAGGTCCCGTCCAATCCCGTGGCCGCGGCACCGCTGCCCACCCCGATTCCGCAGCGCACCGAACAGCTGTCCCTGGCCGGCGACGTGACGTACACGCTGCCGCCGTCGGACGTCCTGACCCCTGGATCCATTCCCAAGGAACGCACCGAAGCCAACGACGCGATTGTCGCCTCGCTGACCGAGACCCTGAACCAGTTCAACGTGGAGGCCCAGGTCACCGGCTTCAGCCGCGGCCCCACCGTGACCCGCTACGAGATCGAGCTCTCCCCGGGCACCAAGGTGGAACGCGTCACCGCGCTGTCCAAGAACATCTCCTATGCCGTCGCCAGCTCGGATGTGCGCATCCTCAGCCCCATCCCCGGCCGGTCCGCGATTGGCATCGAGATTCCCAACACGGACCGCGAGACCGTGTCGCTGGGCGATGTGCTGCGCAGCCAGAACGCCCGGCGGACGGAGCACCCCATGGTGATCGGCGTCGGCAAGGACGTCGAGGGCGGCTACGTCGTCGCGAACCTCGCGAAGATGCCGCACCTTCTCGTGGCGGGCGCCACCGGTGCCGGCAAGTCGGCGTTTGTGAACGCCATGATCACCTCCATCCTGATGCGCGCCACCCCCGATGAGGTCCGCATGGTCATGGTGGACCCCAAGCGGGTGGAGCTCACCGCCTACGAGGGCGTCCCGCACCTGATCACACCGATCATCACCAACCCCAAGAAGGCCGCGGAGGCCCTGCAGTGGGTGGTCCGCGAAATGGACGCCCGCTACGACGACCTCGCCAACTACGGGTTCAAGCACATCGACGACTTCAACAAGGCTGTCCGCGCGGGCAAGGTCCACCCGCCGGAGGGATCCAAACGGGTCATCCGGCCGTACCCGTACCTGCTGGTGATCGTGGACGAACTCGCCGACCTCATGATGGTCGCCCCGCGCGACGTCGAGGACTCGATCGTCCGCATCACCCAGCTGGCCCGTGCGGCCGGCATCCACCTCGTGCTCGCCACCCAGCGTCCGTCCGTCGACGTCGTCACCGGCCTGATCAAGGCCAACGTGCCGTCCCGGATGGCGTTCGCCACGTCCTCGGTCACCGACTCCCGCGTGGTCCTAGACCAGCCAGGTGCCGAGAAGCTTATTGGCCAAGGTGACGCCCTGTTCCTGCCGATGGGCGCTTCCAAGGCCATGCGCGTCCAGGGCGCCTGGGTCACGGAATCGGAAATCCACAGGGTGGTCGAGCACGTCAAGGGCCAGCTCAAGGCCGTCTACCGCGACGACGTCGCCCCGGAAGCTCCGAAAAAGCAGATCGACGACGACATCGGCGATGACCTCGAGGTCCTGTTGCAGGCCACCGAGCTCGTGGTCACCACCCAGTTCGGTTCCACCTCGATGCTGCAGCGCAAGCTGCGGGTCGGATTCGCGAAGGCGGGCCGGCTCATGGACCTGCTCGAATCCCGCGGCGTGGTGGGCCCCTCGGAGGGCTCCAAGGCCCGCGACGTGCTGGTCAAACCCGATGACCTCGCAACCGTCCTCGCGGCCATGAAGGGCATGGACGTGCCCGCCATCGCCGATACCCAGACCGCGGCACTGAGCGATAACGCCAACGCGAACATCGCCCAGGGCGGTTACGCGGAGGACCTCGTCGCCGCCGACCTGGACCGGCGGGCGCAGAACACCGAGTATTATGACGGCGCCGACGGGGGTTCGGGGGATGACGAAGGCGGCTCCGAGGACGCCTGGTCGCTCACCGGACGGTAGCCTAGGAAGGTGACTAGCGCCGAAGCAAACGAGGCCGGATCCGCTCCCCGGATCTGGAACCTGCCCAACATCCTGACGATGCTGCGGATTGTGATGGTGCCGTTCTTCGTCTGGTTCCTCCTGCTCGACGCACCCGGACTGGTCGCCCAGAACGGCGTCTGGCGGTGGATTGCCGCGGTGACTTTCGCCGTCGCCATCTACACGGACAAGCTCGACGGCGACATCGCCCGCAGCCGCGGCCTCATCACCGACTTCGGCAAGATCGCCGACCCGATCGCGGACAAGCTGCTGATCGGCTCCGCCCTCGTGATGCTCTCGCTGCTGCAGGAGCTGCCCTGGTGGGTCACCATCCTGATCCTGGTCCGTGAATGGGGCGTCACCGCGCTGCGCTTCTTTGTCATCCGCTACGGCGTGATCCCGGCCTCGCGCGGCGGCAAACTCAAGACCGTCATCCAGACCGTGGCGATCTTCCTGTACATCCTTCCGCTGGCCTCGATCGCGCCGTGGCTCGGCTTTGTGGCCTTTGCGGTCATGATGGTGGCCCTCGCGATCACCGTCTGGACGGGCGGCGAATATGTTGTCGAGGCACTCAAGCTGCGCGCCAGCGGCATCCGGGCACAGCAACAGAAGATCCAGGAGGGCAAGCCATGACCAGTCTCCACCACTCGATCAACCTGCATCACCTGGCCGAAGAAGCCGTCACCGGGGCGATCGGCCTCGGCGTGACTGTCGCTACGGCAGAATCCCTCACCGCCGGCATGGTCGCCGCCGTACTGGCCGACACGCCCGGCGCGTCCGGGATGCTCCAGGGCGGTGTGGTGTCCTACCAGAACGCCGTCAAGGCCGATGTGCTGGGGGTGCCCCGGGAACTGCTGGACACCGTCGGAGCCGTCGACGGCCAGGTGGCAGAGGCCATGGCCGAGGGGGCGCGCCGGATTTGCGGCGCCGACATCGGCGTCTCCACCACCGGCGTCGCAGGTCCCGAGCCGCACGGCGGCAAGGACGTCGGCTCCGTCTACATTGGTGTCGCCACCGCGGAGGGCTCGACGTCGTACGGGTACAGCTTCGAGGGCAACCGGCCGGAAATCCGCGGCCAGGCCTGCGCTGCGGCGCTGGAACGCCTGCTGGAGGCTCTGGCAGCCAAAGGCTACCGGGCGTAAAGTTGCCGGGAACAAAACTTGATTCCTAATAGTTGTTACATTGTGTCGCTTCCGAATAAGGGAGGCGCCTAGGATGAAAGCATCATCAGTGTCCGCTTTGACCAGCGGGCTCAACATAAAGAGGGAGCAAGGCGATACAGATGGTAAAGCAGCCCGTATCCGTTAACGGCGTTGTCCGCTGGAAGGATGTGGGCCTCGCCGATCAGGCTAAGAGCGAACAGAAGGAGCGCAAGATGGTTGTACTTCGTCACGAAATCGGTGATGTCCTGCGCGATGTCCGCCAGCGCCAAGGCCGTACCCTCCGCGAAGTCTCGCATAGTGCCCGCGTTTCCTTGGGCTACCTGAGTGAAGTGGAACGCGGCCAGAAGGAAGCCTCCTCGGAGCTGCTCTCCTCGATCTGCTCGGCCCTCGATGTTCCGCTCTCCAGCATGCTCCGCGAAGTCAGCGACCGCGTCGCCGTCGCCGAGGGAGTTGCGGTTCCGGACACCGTCCCGCAGGAGTTTGCCCAGCGCTACGGCCGTGACCTGGACCGTGAGCTCAACTCCGACCTCAACGACGAGTTGGCCAAGGGCCTTCTCTCCGGGGCACGCTAGCCCCGACACCCACTACTCGACAAAAGACCCCGGCGGTGTGCCGGGGTCTTTTGCGTGCCGGGTGGAACTTCCCGCTAGTGGGGTTCGTCCCGGGGGAAACCGTCACGCTCGTAGGTGGCATTGAGTTTGGCGATGTAGCGGGACAGGGTCTGCAGATCCTCCGTCTGCCACTCGCCCAGCCGTTCGCGGAACACTTCGCGCCGGGCGTCCTGCACCTGGTGCATCCTCTCCTCGCCCATGGGCGTCAGTCGGATCATTTGCGCGCGGCCGTCGAGCGGATCGGCTTCCTTGGAAACCAGGCCCAGGCCTTCGAGGAACGCGACCTGCCGGCTCACCGAAGGTTTCCCGACGCCGATGCTGGACGCCAGCTCGGTCAGCCGGATGGAGCCCTGGCGGCGGATCACGGTGAGCAGGCCGTACGCGGCCGGTTCCATGTCCGGGTGGACCTGGCGGGAGAGGTGATGGGAGATCGAGCGGGCACGGCGCCAGAGCAGGCTCAGCTGGTGCTCGACGGCGGTCAGCGCCGCGTCGGTGGAATCGTCAGTGCCGCCGGGGATACCGGGGCCAACGGCTGAGTTGCTCATGGCAACCATTCTAGAGTCCCGCCGCACCGTGAGAGACTCTATGGGTGCGAATCAGTGACTTTTGGCGCCTTATGGACGACGAATTCGGGGCAGGGTACTCCCGCGTCCTCAGCAGCTCCCTGGTCCTCGCGGGCGTCGGTGGCCGGACCGCCGACCAGGCCCTGGGCGCAGGTGTGCCTCCCCGCCAGGTGTGGCTGGCGCTGTGTGAGGTCCAGGACGTCCCGCCCGAGCGCCGGCTGGGCCGCGACGTCAAGCCGCGCTGACGCGGCTTCGCCCCTGACACGCCGCAAGGATTGTTCGAATATCTGTTCGGGTAGGACTATGCTTTTTTCAGAGTGTTTTCCACATATGCGGGGCCGGCAGGCAACTCTGTCGGTGGGTGCCAGTAGCTTCAGTAATGAACTGATCACCAACCTGATCAAGAACACTAAACACAGGGCCGGAACGGGCCCCTCCACAGCGAGAAAGTAATAGAGGTGTGAACCATGGCCGCAGCCCCGGATCGCCAGAAAGCGCTCGACGCAGCGCTTGCCCAGATCGACAAGCAGTTCGGCAAAGGCTCCGTCATGCGCCTTGGCGACGAAGTCCGTGCGCCCATCGAGGTTATTCCGACCGGCTCCATCGCCTTGGACATTGCCCTGGGAATTGGCGGCCTGCCCCGCGGCCGCGTTGTCGAAATCTACGGTCCGGAATCCTCCGGTAAGACCACGGTGGCCCTGCACGCGGTCGCCAGTGCCCAGCGCCTGGGCGGCATTGCCGCCTTCATCGACGCCGAGCACGCCCTCGATCCGGAATACGCCGCCAGGCTCGGCGTCGACACGGATGCCCTCCTGGTCTCCCAGCCCGACACCGGCGAGCAGGCCCTGGAAATCATGGACATGCTGATTGGCTCCGGTTCCCTTGACGTCATTGTCATCGACTCCGTCGCGGCCCTCGTTCCCCGCGCCGAAATCGAAGGCGACATGGGCGACAGCCACGTGGGCCTGCAGGCCCGCCTGATGAGCCAGGCGCTCCGGAAGATCACCGGCCGCCTGAGCCAGACCAAGACCACGGCCATCTTCATCAACCAGCTGCGCGAAAAGATCGGCGTCTTCTTCGGCTCACCGGAAACCACCACCGGTGGTAAGGCGCTGAAGTTCTACGCCTCGATCCGCATCGATGTCCGCAGGATCCAGACCCTCAAGGAGGGCGCGGACTCCGTCGGCAACCGCACCAAGGCCAAAATCGTCAAGAACAAGATGGCGCCGCCCTTCAAGATCGCCGAATTCGACATCATTTACGGCCAGGGCATCTCGCGAGAAGGCGGGATCATCGACATGGGTGTCGAACACGGCCTGATCAAGAAGTCCGGCTCGTGGTTCACCTACGACGGTGACCAGCTGGGCCAGGGCATGGAGAACTCGCGCCGCTTCCTGCGCGACAACCCGGAGCTGGCTGCCGAGCTGGAGCGCCTCATCAAGGAAAAGCTCGGCGTCGGAGTGAAGGCCCCCGCCGAGACCGAGGCATCACCGAAGCTGAAGGCCGTTGACGGCTTCTAACCGCCGGCCGCGCAAAGGGGCAGGATTCCCCTCCCGGGATCCTGCCCCCGGCCTGACGGGCCTGACCGGCCTGACCGGCGTTCACGGACCCGGAGACGGGCCCGGGGAACGTGCGGGGAAGGGGACCCGCCGTGCGGGTCCTTCCACCGAACAGGACCGTGACGCGGACCCGGCAGCGGTCGCACGTGCCATTGTCCTGCGGCAGCTGACCAACTCGCCCAAGAGCCGGCTGCAGCTCGCCCGCAAACTGGCCGAGTGCAACGTCCCGGACGACGTCGCCGAAGCCGTGCTGGACCGCTTCGAAGAAGTGAAACTCGTTGACGACGCGGACTTCGCCGACATGTGGGTGCGGTCCCGTTCGCAGAGCCGCAAACTCGCCAAGGGCGCGCTCCGGCGGGAACTTGCCGAGAAGGGCATTGAGGCGGAAACTGCCGCCACCGCGCTGGAACAGCTCAGCGACGAGGACGAGGAATCCGCGGCCCGCGAACTGGTCCAGCGGAAACTCCGGGGCGTGACCGGGTTCGAGGACCGCGCCGAGCGGGACAAAACCACCCGCCGGCTGGCTTCCATGCTCGCCCGCAAGGGCTACCAGCCCTCGCAGGCCTTCCGGATCGTGGGCGACGTCCTCGACGAGGCTGTGGCATGTTCCGGCGCAGGAGCCGAGCCGGATTCCTGAGCACGCCCCGGGGCCGCGCCGACCCGGTACCCTTAACAGGTGAGTTTGACCATTCCCTCCCCAGCAGCCGGCACCACCCCTTCCACCGACGCCTCGTCAACACCTGGCGCCGCGGCACAGCCCTCCGCGCCGCAGGCCCGCACGTACCAGGTGCGGACGTTCGGCTGCCAGATGAACGTGCACGATTCCGAGCGCATGTCCGGGATGCTCGAAGCCGCCGGTTATGTCCCCGCCGCCGGGGAACTGGCCGACGTCGTGGTCTTCAATACCTGCGCGGTGCGGGAAAACGCCGACAACAAGCTCTACGGAAACCTCGGCATGCTGGCGCCGGCTAAGGCCGCCAATCCCGGAATGCAGATCGCCGTCGGCGGGTGCCTGGCGCAGAAGGACCGCGACACCATCCTCAAGAAGGCCCCCTGGGTGGACGCCGTCTTCGGCACCCACAACGTGGGTGCCCTGCCTGCCCTGCTGGAACGGGCCCGCCACAACAACGAGGCACAACTCGAAATCCTCGAGTCGCTCGACGTCTTCCCCTCCACGCTGCCGACCAAGCGGGACTCGGTCTACGCCGGCTGGGTGTCGATCTCCGTCGGCTGCAACAACACCTGCACCTTCTGCATCGTCCCGGCCCTGCGCGGCAAGGAAAAGGACCGCCGCCCCGGCGACATCCTGGCCGAGATCCAGGCCCTCGTTGCCGACGGCGCCATCGAAGTAACCCTGCTGGGCCAGAACGTGAACTCCTATGGCGTTGAATTCGGCGACCGGCAGGCTTTCTCCAAACTGCTGCGCGCCTGCGGTGATATTCCCGGCCTGGAACGCGTCCGCTTCACAAGTCCGCACCCCGCCGCCTTCACCGACGACGTCATCGACGCCATGGCCGAGACCCCGAACGTTATGCCGCAGCTGCACATGCCCCTGCAGTCCGGCTCGGACAAGGTCCTCAAGGACATGAAGCGGTCCTACCGTTCCGCCAAGTTCCTCGGCATCCTGGACAAGGTCCGCGGGAAGATCCCGCATGCCGCGATCTCCACGGACATCATCGTCGGCTTCCCCGGCGAGACCGAGGAGGACTTCCAGGCCACGCTCGACGTCGTGGAGAAGTCCCGCTTCGCCACCGCCTTCACGTTCCAGTACTCCAAGCGGCCGGGCACGCCCGCCGCGGAGCTCCCGGACCAGCTCCCCAAGGCCGTGGTGCAGGAACGCTTCGAACGCCTCACCGCCCTGCAGGACAAGATCGCCGCCGAGGAGAACGCCCGCCAGCTCGGCCGGCGCGTGGAGGTCATGGTCACGGCCCACTCCGGACGTAAATCCGAGGAAACCCACCGGCTCTCCGGCCGGGCCCAGGACCAGCGCCTCGTCCACTTCTCCGTGCCCGACGGCGCCGAGTCGCCCCGCCCGGGCGACCTCGTCACTGTGACGATCACCGAGGCCGCGGCGTTCCACCTCGTCGCCGACCCGGCGTCGGCGCAGGACTACAGCCTTCGGCGCTCCCGCGCCGGCGATGCCTGGGACAGGTCGCAGGCGGACTCCTGCGGCGCACCCGCGCCCGGGTCCCCTTCCGGCACAACGGGCGTCTCGCTGGGCATGCCCACCCTCCCCGTCCGCGGCCGCTAGTCCGTGACAGCTCCGCAGGACGCCGCGGCCGGCAAAGGGTCCGCCGACAAAGCCGACAAAGCCGACATCGGGGCCGGACCCACACCGGACGGCGCATTACCGGCTCTGCCGGTCGTCGCCGTCGTCGGGCCAACCGGCTCCGGCAAGTCCGATCTTGCCGTCTCGCTGGCACTGGAGCTCGACGGCGAAGTCATCAACGCCGACTCCATGCAGTTCTACCGCGGTATGGACATCGGCACCGCGAAAATCACCGAGGCCGAACGCAGGGGAGTGCCACACCACCTCCTGGACATCCTGGACGTCACCGAGGAAGCCAGCGTCTCGGACTTCCAGCAGCAGGCCCGGGAGCTCATGGCCGGCATCCAAGCCCGCGGCAAACGCGCCATCCTGGCCGGCGGTTCCGGACTCTACGTCCGTGCCGCGCTGGACGTGCTGGAATTCCCGGGTACCGATCCTGCCATCCGGGGCCGGCTCGAAGCGGAACTGGAATCCGGCGGACCGGCGCCGTTGCGGGCGCGGCTGGAAGGCGTGGACCCGGTCTCCGCCGGCCGGCTTGGCGATGGACGCCGGATTGTCCGTGCCCTCGAGGTGTTCGAACTGACCGGGCGGCCGTTCAGTTCCTTTATGCCCACCCGCGAGTATTTCCAGCCCGCCGTGCAGATCGGGCTCGAGGTGGACCGGGAACAGCTCCGGGAACGGCTCGCACGCCGGGTCCACGCCATGGTGGAGGGCGGGCTGCTCGAAGAGGTCCGGAGGCTCGACGCCGCCGGACTCCGGCTCGGCCGCACAGCCCCGCGTGCCCTCGGCTATTCCCAGTTCCTCAAGGTCCTCGACGGCGAATCGGACACGGCGCGGGCAGCGGAGGAAACGATTGTCGCCACCCGGCAGTTCGCCCGCCGCCAGCTCACCTGGTTCCGGGCCGACCCCCGCATCCATTGGGTCGACTGGCAGGACCCGGAACTCGTGGCGAAGGCCGCCGCGCTCTGCGGCGGCGCCAAGTGACGGTGCTGTTTTGACGGTGCTGTTTTGACGGCGCTGTTTTGACGGCGCCCAATGACGGGATGATTGACGCGGGCATTTTCCGGCGGCCCGCACCGGAACGGTAACCTTGGAGCATGGACGAAACCCTGGCCGTGGCCGCTGACCGCAACCCCACCGGTGACACTGCAGCCCTGAGCGGACTCAAGTTTTCCAAAGGCCACGGGACGGGCAACGACTTTGTGCTCCTCGCCGACCCCAACGGCACCCTGGCAGTAACCCCGGAGCAGGTCGCCGCGCTCTGTGACCGCCACCGCGGAATCGGCGGCGACGGGCTGATCCGCGCCGTCCCGTCCCGGCTGCTCGCCGAGGGCCGGCAGCTGCTCACGCACCACCCGGACGCTGAATGGTTCATGGACTACCGCAACGGAGACGGCTCGCTGTCCGAGATGTGCGGCAACGGTGTCCGCGTCTTTGTGCACTTCCTGATCACCGAAGGCCTCGTAGACCTCCCCGCCGGCGAGTCACTGACCATCGGCACCCGTGGCGGCGCCAAGACGATCGTCCGCACCGCCGGCGGCTACGCCGTCGACATGGGTCCCTGGGAGTTCATCTTCCCGGGCGAGGCCACCGCGCGGGCCATGGACTCGCTGGTCAGCGCGGCGGGGCTGGAGGTCGCCCGGCCCGCGCTGTCCGTGAGCATGGGCAATCCGCACACCGTCGTGGCGCTGGCCGAACTCGCCGAGCTGGAGGCCACGCATCTGTTTAGCGCTCCGCACGTGGATCCGGCCCCGCCCCACGGCACCAACGTCGAGTTCGTTGTGCCCTCCGAGCCGCTGGTCCATGAGGGCGTCGGCACCATCACGATGCGCGTTCACGAGCGGGGAGTCGGGGAAACGCAATCCTGCGGCACCGGCGCCTGTGCCGCAGCGGTCGCAATCCGCCACTGGGCCGGCCAGGGCGCCCCGGACGTTTGGAACGTCCACGTCCCGGGAGGCGCCGTCGGCGTGAAGTTCTTCCTCGGTGCGGAGGGCCACGAGCACGTCGAGCTCAGCGGACCCGCGGTGATCGTGGCTAGCGGGACGCTTTCCTGACCCGAAGGATGCGGAACGACTTTGAGGTGCTCTCGCGCGTCACGGTGAAGCTGCTGTCCAGCTCCGCTGCGAGCCAGCGCTGCAGTGAATCCGAGCCCAGGTTCTTCTGCACGACAAGCCACGCGGAACCGCCTGGCGCCAGCCGCGGCAGCCAGAGGAGCAACAGGGCGTGGAGTTCGTCCTTGCCGATCCGGATGGGCGGGTTGGACCAGATGGTATCAAAGCGGAGCTCCGGGTCGACGGCGTCGGGCGTGCTGGCCGTGACATTGCCCAGTCCCAGCAAGGCCGCGTTTTCGTTGGTCAGCGTTACGCAGCGTTCGTTGACGTCCACGGCGTAGACCTGCGAGTGCGGTGCCCGCAGGGCCATGGTCAGCGCGATCGGACCCCAGCCGGAGCCGATGTCCAGCAGCGTGCCCTGCGGTGCCGGGGCGGGAGCCTCGGCCAGCAGCACGGCCGTGCCCTTGTCGATGTTGTCCGGGCTGAAGATGCCCGAGGACGTCTGCAACTGCCTGGTTTCACCGGCCAGCTCCACGGTCAGTGGCTTGCGGGTGAACGGCCCGGCAGGCTGGGCGCTGAAATAGTGTGCAGACTCCATAACTGCCCAGATTAGTTGGCTGACGGCCCGCAGGCGAAACCGCGGCGGGGGACCGGGGGTGCCTTTCCCATCTGCTAGTCTTAAAGACATGTTCCTGAACTTCAAGTAGCCGGCACGGGTTAACACCCGTCCCCGCAGCGACGCAGGTAGTTACCTTCCGCTCAGTGCGCCACCCCACGATGCTCCTGAAAAGGACCCACCGCTGGCGCCCGACCCTCTTGGAGTTTGGCAGTGCTCACTGGAGCGCGGCCGGGCGGACAGTCTCTCCCTCCCCAAGGCGACCACCACGCCTGTTCCCCCTTCTCACCGCTCCTGCGCGGAGCCCACCCTGCCCCCGGCACCGCTGCCGCAGGCATCCAGGAGACACCGATTGACCAATAGTCGTCAGCCCAGCGCGAATACCGCCCCACCCAGCCCCGATCGGCACTATTCTGAAACTGCCGAACCTCTAAAGGAGACCATGACCAGTCAGCCCAACACCGGACCCGATTCAGCAGCCCAGGACATGAGTCCTGCGGAAATCCAGGCTGTCATCGACCGGATCCTCTCCAAGGACACCCCTGCCCGGAAGGCAGCCCCGGCTGCCGGTGGGCCCACGTCGGTGCTCGGCAAGGCGCAGGCGATCTCCCGGCTGGACGAGGGACACAGCACGTACGACGGCGACCAGCAGGACCTCGAGGAACGGCACGCCCTGCGCCGTACCGCCGGCTTGTCGACCGAACTCGAGGACGTCACCGAGGTCGAATACCGGCAGCTGCGCCTCGAGCGCGTCGTCCTGGCCGGTCTCTGGAGCGAAGGAACCCTCGCCGATGCCGAGAACTCGCTCCGCGAACTCGCCGCCCTCGCCGAGACCGCCGGGTCGGAGGTCCTGGACGGCATCGTCCAGCGCCGCGCCAAGCCCGACCCCGGAACCTTCCTCGGTTCCGGCAAAGCCCAGGAGCTCAAGGACATCGTGATGTCCACCGGCGCGGACACCGTCGTCGTCGACGCCGAACTGGCCCCGTCCCAGCGCCGCAGCCTCGAAGACATCGTCAAAGTCAAGGTCATCGACCGCACCGCCCTGATCCTGGACATCTTTGCCCAGCACGCCAAGAGCCGCGAGGGCAAGGCCCAGGTGGAACTGGCCCAGCTCGAATACCTGCTCCCGCGCCTGCGCGGCTGGGGTGACTCGATGTCCCGCCAGGCCGGTGGCCAGGTGGGCGGTGCGGGTGCCGGCATGGGTTCGCGTGGTCCCGGTGAAACCAAAATCGAACTGGACCGCCGCCGGATCCGCACCCGGATGGCCAAGCTGCGGCGTGAAATCGCCGCGATGAAGCCGGCCCGCGAGACCAAGCGGGCCAACCGCCGTCGTAATGCTGTGCCCTCCGTCGCGATCGCCGGGTACACCAACGCCGGCAAGTCCTCGCTGCTGAACCGGCTGACCGACGCCGGTGTCCTCGTGGAGAACGCCCTGTTCGCCACGCTGGACCCGACGGTCCGCAAGGCGGAGACCTCGGACGGGCTGGGCTACACCCTCGCCGACACTGTCGGCTTCGTCCGTTCGCTGCCCACACAGCTCGTGGAGGCCTTCCGCTCCACCCTGGAGGAAGTCGCCGACGCGGACCTGATCCTGCACGTCGTGGACGTCTCCCACCCGGATCCGGAAGGCCAGATCGCCGCGGTCCGTAAGGTGTTCAGCGAAGTCGACGCACGCAAGGTGCCGGAAATCATCGTCCTGAACAAGGCCGACGCCGCCGACCCCTTCGTGATCGAACGGCTCAAGCAGCGCGAACCGCGCCACGTTGTGGTCTCGGCACGCACGGGCGAAGGCATCCCGGAACTGCTCAAGGCCATCAGCGAAGGCATCCCGCGGCCCAGCGTGAAGCTGGAACTGATGATCCCGTACAACCGCGGCGACCTGCTCAGCAAGCTGCACGAGACCGACGCCGAGATCGTCAGCCTCGACCACGAGGAAGCGGGCACCCGCGCCGTCGTGATGGTGCGCGAAGGATTCGCCGCTGAACTGGATTCGTTCATCAGCAATGACTGAGGCAGCGGTGACCGGGGCGGACACAGACACGGGCGATCCGGCGGGGGAGGACCCGGCAACTCAGGGCCCGGCACCAGTGGACCCCGCCGGGACGGACGCCGGGGAGACTGCATCCGCCGGAAAGCGTTCAGCCAGGACAGGCGGCCCGGCCGGCGAGGAGTTCGTCATCGAACTCCTCGACCGTGCCGTGTCGGGCATGGGTGGCCAGAGCCGCGACGGCCAGCACGAAATGGCCCGGCAGGTGGCGCACGCGATTGACAGCGGCGACCATCTGCTGGTCCAGGCCGGAACCGGCACCGGCAAGTCCCTGGCGTACCTGATTCCGCTCATCGCCCATTCGCTCGTGAGCGACAAGCCCACCCTGGTCTCCACCGCCACCCTGGCCCTGCAGACCCAGATTGTCGGCCGCGACCTGCCCCGGCTGCTGAAGACCATCACCCCGGCGCTCGAACGGCCCGTTAAGATCGCCCTCGTCAAGGGCCGTTCCAACTACGTGTGCCGCCACAAACTCGACGGCGGTTTCCCCTCGGAAGAACCCTCGGAAGGGCAGCTGTTCTCGCTCGGCGAGGATACCTCCGTGCCGCATTTCGCCGCGGCGATGGGCGGACCCTCGTCCCAGCTCGGCAAGGAAGTCGTCCGGCTGCGCGAATGGGCCGAGGACACCGTGACGGGGGACCGCGACGAACTCCTGCCCGGGGTGACAGACCGCGCCTGGCGGCAGGTCTCGGTCACCTCGATGGAGTGCCTTGGCGCGCAGAAATGCCCGCTCGCTGCCGAATGCTTCAGCGAACTGGCCCGCCGGAACGCCGCGGACGCCGACGTCGTGGTCACCAACCACGCCATGCTGGCCGTCAGCGCCTTCGAGGGCCTTGCCGTGCTGCCCGAATACGACGTTGTGGTGGTCGATGAAGCCCACGAACTCCAGGACCGGGTGACCGGTGCCGTCTCCGGCCAGCTCTCCGTCGCGATGGTGCACGCCGCCGCGTCCGGGGCACGGAAGCACACCGGCATCACCGTTGATGCCCTGAACAACGCCGCGTCCAACCTCGAACTCGCCATCGAAGGGGTCCCCAGCGGACTCATGCCCAACGGCCTCAACAGCGAACAGCTGGACTGCGTGGACCAGTTGCGGGACGCCTGCCGCGCGGCGCTCTCCGACTCCAAAGGGGACAGCGCCAACACGGCCGACGGCGGCCGGCAGCTCGCGCGGTCCCGCCTCATGGTGATCCTGGAGCTGTGCGAACGGCTGCTGGCGGCGCGGGAAAACCGCGAAGTGGTCTGGTTTTCCAGGAACAGCACCTTCGACCCACAGCAGGGCTACTCCCAGCCCGACGAGTCCGCGCCCGCCCTGATCAACGTCGCCCCCCTCAGCGTCGCGGGACGGCTCCGTGAGGGCCTGTTCGCGGACCACACCGTCATCCTGACCTCGGCCACCCTGGCGATCGGGTCAGCCTTCGAACCTGCTGCCGGCGGTCTCGGCCTGGTCGGACCCGGCGCCCCCAGCTGGACCGGGGTCGACGTCGGCTCGCCTTTCGAATACCCGAAACAGGGCATCCTCTACGTTGCGAAGCACCTGCCCAAACCCGGCCGCGGCACCTCTCCGGAAGCCCTCGACGAGCTCGAGAAGCTGATCCGGGCCTCCGGCGGCGGGGCCCTGTGCCTGTTCTCCTCCCGGCGCGCGGCGGAGGACGCCGCTGAGGCCATGCGGCCGCGACTGGACATGAGCATCCTGTGCCAGGGGGATTCGACCATGACGGCGCTCGTGAAGCAGTTCGCCGACGAACCGGACACCTGCCTCTTTGGCACCATGTCCCTATGGCAGGGTGTCGACGTGCCCGGGGCCTCCTGCCGCCTCGTCGTGATCGACCGGATTCCGTTCCCGCGGCCCGATGATCCCCTGATGACGGCGCGGTCCCGCGCGGTGGCCCAGGCCGGGGGTAACGGCTTTATGAGCGTTTCCGCGACCCACGCCGCCATCCGCCTGGCCCAGGGCGCCGGCCGGCTGATCCGCACAACGACGGACAGGGGAGTGGTGGCCGTGCTGGACTCCCGGCTGTCCACCGAACGCTACGGCGGATTCCTCCGCGCTGCCCTGCCGCCCTTCTGGCCCACCACCGACCCCGCCATCGCCCTCGCGGCCCTGGAACGGCTCGCGAAAGAATCCGGCCAGCCAGCCAGCTGACTACGGACGGGGGCGGGGCCGGGACGCGCGGGCCGCTGCTAGTGCTGCGGTGCTGGTGCCGACCGGTCCTAGAGGGAGCGAAGCACCGAGACGACTTTGCCCATGATCACGGCGTGATCGCCGAGGATGGGCTCGTACTGGGTGTTCTGCGGCAGCAGCCAGGTGTGGCCGTCGCGCTGGCGGAACGTCTTGACTGTTGCCTCGTCGTCCAGCAATGCGGCGACAATGTCGCCGTTGACGGCGTCGCCCTGCTGGCGCACAACCACCCAGTCGCCGTCGCAGATGGCCGCATCGATCATGGAATCTCCCGCGACCTTGAGCATAAAGAGTTCCCCGTGGCCCACCAGCTGGCGGGGCAGGGGCATGACGTCCTCCACGACCTGGTCGGCCAGGATCGGTCCGCCGGCGGCGATGCGGCCCACCAGCGGCACCATGGCGGTGTCGGTGGCGCTGGCCAGCTCGGACACGGACAATCCGCCCACTGTGCGCAGCCCGCCGGACTTCGCGGCCCCGGAAATCTTTGGGGTTCCCTCATCGAGGGTCAACGGCATCAGCACTTCCATGGCCCGGGGGCGTTTGGGATCGCGCCGCAGGTAGCCAAGTTTTTCCAGCTGTGAGAGCTGGTGGGTGACGCTGGACAGGCTGGCCAGTCCCACGGTGTCGCCGATCTCGCGCATGGACGGCGGATAGCCGTTGTCGGTGACCGAGCGCTGGATGGTTTCCAGGATCTTCTTTTGCCGGACGGTGAGGCTCTTGGGGGGCCGGGCTGCCTGCGGGGTTCGCTGGGTGGCCCTGCCGCCAGTGGCTTGTGCTGCCATGTTCGCCAACGCCTTTCCGTTCCGCCCGGCCGCCGTGGCTGCGGATGCCGGGAACTTCCGGCCTGAAATGTCAGACCCTGCTGATCAACTGCAGAAGTGGTTGTTCTTTGACTCAAACGTAGGCCAGCCACACCGCTTTTTCAAACATTTGTTCTAGCGAGTCTCGACAATGTTCGTCAATAAGTGCTAAAACAGAACAAGCAAGGTTCGAATATGTGTTCTAGTCATTCTCTGTTTGAGGCTGGGGCACTGCTCGGGCACAGCGCGACGTTCGGTTCTTTGTTCGAAGGTTAGACCGGTTGGCGGCAAGCAGGTGGAGTACGCCGGGCGGCACAGTATGGTCCAGGAGGGCTCAGTTCATGTCAGCATCAAGCGCGTTTCACGACACTTTCGGCCGCGACGCATTCGGCAACTACGGCCGGCCCGACGGCGGTGCATCCGTCGGCGGGTATGCGCCGGCCAACCAGGACAGCTCCATCAGCCGGGACAGCTCCATCAGCCGGGACAGTTCCATTCGCCGGCACAATCCCGCAGCGCCCGCACTGCGGGTGCGGCAGGCGCCGCTCAAGCTCACCCGGCGGGGACGCTTCGTCTTCATCGGCGTGCCGCTGATCCTGCTGGCCGCCCTCATCCTGTCCTTCAGCGGCTTCCTTAACGCGCCCGCCAAAGCGGCGGAATCCGCCTCCGAGCTGTCACTGACCCCCACGGTCACCGTGACAGTGCAGCCGGGCGAGTCACTCTGGGCCATCGCCGAAGCCGTGGCGCCGGAGCGCGATCCCCGCGATGTCGTGACCGATATCATCCAGCTGAACAACCTCGACGCCGCCCGCGTCGTGCCGGGCCAGGCCCTCTTCATCCCGTCCAAGTAGCGCGTTCGACCCCGTCAGCCGGGCCCTGCGGGGCGTCACAGTTTCGGGGCCCGCGGCGATCTCACTTAAACTAGTGAGGTGACTGACCAGTTAGAGCGCCTGAACCGACTTCCCCTCCGGACCAATCTGCGCGGCCTGACGCCCTACGGCGCGCCGCAGCTGGAGGTCCCCATCCTGCTCAACGTCAACGAGAACACCCATGGTGTCCCGGCCGATGTTCGGGCTGCCATCTCCGAGGCCGTCACGATCGCCGCCGCAGGCCTGAACCGGTATCCGGACCGCGAATTCACCGAGCTGCGCGAAGCCCTGGCGGAGTACCTGGGTCACGGACTGGGCGCCGACAACATCTGGGCCGCGAACGGCTCCAACGAGGTACTCCAGCAGATCCTCCAGGCCTTCGGCGGCCCGGGCCGCACCGCCCTTGGGTTCCCTCCCACCTACTCCATGTACCCGCTGCTGGCCGCCGGCACGGACACCGGGTACATCGTGGGCGTCCGCGCCGACGACTACGGACTGAGCGCCGAGTCGGCCGCCCGCCAGGTCCGCGAACTCCAGCCCAACATCGTCTTCCTGTGCTCCCCGAACAACCCCACCGGCACGGGCCTGGGGCTCGACGTCGTGGAGGCCGTGTACGAGGCCGGCGAAGCCAGCCAGACCATCGTGATCGTCGACGAGGCCTACCACGAGTTCGCCCACGACGGCACGCCCAGCGCCCTCACGCTCCTGCCCGGCCGGGAACGGCTGATCATCTCGCGCACCATGAGCAAGGCCTTCGCCCTTGCCGGTGCCCGTGTCGGCTACATGGCGGCTGCGCCGGAGGTCACTGACGCTCTGCGCCTGGTCCGGCTCCCATACCACCTTTCGGCCATCACCCAGGCGGCAGCCCTGGCCGCCCTGCACCACCGGGTCGCGCTGATGGCAGACGTCGAGGACATCAAGCGCCAGCGGGACAGGATTGTGTCCGAGCTGCAGCGGATGGGCCTCAAGCCGGCTGCTTCCGATTCGAACTACGTCTTCTTCGGCGGCCTCGACAACCCGCACGAGATCTGGCAGGGGCTGCTCGACGCCGGTGTGCTCATCCGGGACGTTGGCATTGCCGGGCACCTGCGGGTCACGGCCGGGACTGAGACGGAAACCACAGCCTTCCTCGAAGCCCTCGAGCGGATCCTGGCCGGCCGCGCAGTGCAGCCCGCCTAGACTTAACACCGGACATCCACACTGCCCTGTTCGCCGGGCACCGTCGTCATCCAACCGTCGTCATCCAAAGGACACGCACATGAGCAACACCGGATCAACCGCTGCCGAGGGCCGGACCGCACGCATGGAACGGACCACCAGCGAATCCTCCGTGCTGGTCGAGATCAACCTGGACGGCACCGGCGTCTCGGACATCAGCACTTCGGTCCCGTTCTACGACCACATGCTGACGGCGCTGAGCAAGCACTCCCTGATCGATATGACGGTCAAGGCCACCGGCGACACGCACATTGACGTCCACCACACGGTCGAGGACGTTGCCATTACCTTCGGCGAGGTCCTGCGCACTGCGCTCGGGAACAAGGCCGGGATCCGCCGGTTCGGCGAAGCCACGGTCCCCCTCGACGAGGCCCTCGCGCACGCCGTCGTCGACGTCTCCGGACGCCCGTACCTCGTGCACGGCGGCGAGCCCGCCGGCCAGGAGTACCACCTGATCGGCGGACACTTCACCGGGTCCCTGACCCGCCACGTCTTCGAGGCCATCACCCTGCACGCCGGAATCTGCCTGCACATGAACGTCACCGCCGGCCGGGATCCGCACCACATCGTCGAGGCCCAGTTCAAAGCCTTCGCGCGTGCCCTGCGCGCAGCCGTCGAGCCGGATCCCCGTGTCAAGGGCATCCCGTCGACCAAGGGTGCCCTGTGACCGGCAAGGTGCTGCAGGGCGGCGCCATCATCAACCCGGACGCCGGGAGGAAGCCCGCCTCGCCCGAGGGCAAGCCCACCGTCACAGTCCTGGACTACGGCTCCGGCAACGTCCGTTCCGCCGTCCGCGCCCTCGAACGCGCCGGCGCCGAGGTCATCCTCAGCTCCGGGCCCGAGGACGTGCTCAACGCCGACGGCCTCGTGGTCCCCGGCGTCGGTGCGTTCGAAACGGTGATGCGGGAACTCAAGGCCGTCGACGCCGTCCGCATGATCGGACGGCGCGTCGCCGGCGGCCGGCCCGTGCTGGCCATCTGCGTTGGCCTCCAGGTCCTCTTCGAAGCCGGCGTCGAGCACGGCACCGAAGCCGAAGGCATGGGGGAGTGGCCCGGCAAGGTCGAACTCCTCCCCGCCGACGTCGTGCCGCACATGGGCTGGAACACCGTGTCCGTTCCGGAGGGCTCCAGGCTCTTCGCCGGTGTCGAAAACGAGCGCTTCTACTTCGTGCACTCCTACGGCGTCCAGAAGTGGGACTTCGACGTGATCCAGCCCCGGATGGCAGCGCCGCTCGTCACCTGGTCCGAGCACGGCGCCCCGTTCATCGCGGCCGTGGAAAACGGCCCCCTGTGCGCCACCCAGTTCCACCCCGAAAAATCCGGCGACGCCGGTGCGCGCCTGTTGCGCAACTGGGTCGAGGGCCTGCGGGTTCGTTCCGGGACCGCCGAAGCCGCGGCCACGGAAGCCGGGACCGCCTAGATGTGGTCCATAGTGCTGATGGGGCTCGCCGGCCTGCTGGTCGGCGGCGCGCTGTCCTTCCGCCAGCAGAAGAGCCCGCGCTGGGTCCAGGCCGTGTTCTACGTCCTGGCCGCGATGGCGCTGCTCGCCGCGTACCTCCTGACGCTGCCGGCCTCCTGACGCCCCGCAGCACCCCGACCACTAGCCGCCCCTGAAGAGCCGAGGATCCCCGATGACCACCGAAACCCCGCTGCCCGTGCTGGAGCTGCTGCCCGCCGTCGACGTCGTCAACGGCCAGGCCGTGCGCCTTGTCCAGGGCGAGGCCGGCAGCGAAACAAGCTATGGCACTCCGCTGGAAGCCGCGCTCAACTGGCAGCAGCAGGGCGCGGAATGGGTCCACCTCGTGGACCTCGACGCAGCCTTCGGACGCGGCTCCAACGCCGGGCTGCTCCGCGAAGTGGTCGGCCGGCTCGACATCAAGGTGGAGCTCTCCGGCGGCCTGCGCGACGACGAGTCGCTCGAGAAAGCCCTCGACCTGGGCGTCGCCCGTGTGAACCTGGGCACTGCGGCGCTGGAAAACCCGGAGTGGACTGCCCGGGTGATCGAGCGCTTCGGCGACAAGATCGCCGTCGGGCTGGATGTCCGCGGCACCACTCTGGCCGGCCGCGGCTGGACCAAGGAGGGCGGTGACCTCTGGGACGTCCTCGGACGCCTCGAAGAGGCCGGCTGCTCGCGCTACGTCGTCACCGACGTCACCAAGGACGGCACCCTCCAGGGACCCAACGTCGAACTGCTGCGCCAGATGGTGGAGAAGACCGGCAAACCCGTCGTCGCCTCCGGCGGGATCTCCAGCCTGGATGACCTCAAAGTCCTGCGCTCCCTCGTGCCCCTCGGCGTAGAAGGCGCGATCGTCGGCAAGGCCCTCTACAACGGCAACTTCACGCTGCCTGAGGCCCTCGACGTCGCCGGCCGCCGCTAGGTAAGACCACAGCATGGAACACCGTCCCGCGGGCGAGCGCGCAGCTGACCTTCCCGCCCTGCCCCGCCCGTTGCCCGGGCACATCGCGGCGGCCCTCGCCGGCGCCGGCGGGGCGGCGGACTCGGCAGGCCAGCCCTGGGCGGGCCGCAGCCTGTCCGGCGACGACGCCAGGATCCACAATTTCGAGGACGACGACGGCGCCGCAGACCCCGGTTACCTCGCGGCACTTGCTGCCCTCGCCGCCGGCGATGGCGACGAGGCGACGGTGGTGGCAGCACTGGCCACGGCACGGGTATTCGTGCCGATCCTCGCCACTCTCGCCGAAGAAGCCGAAGGCGCCAACGGCCTGCATGCCGACAAGCAGGCCGACATGGCCCTCGTGACGCTCAAGGCCCCCGACGGCCGGACAGCGCTGCCCGTGTTCACCTCCGCCGCTTCGCTCAAGGCCTGGCACCCGGAGGCCCGCCCCGTGGCCGTTTATGCTGCCCGCGCGGCACTCTCCGCGGTCGCTGAGGGCGCAGAATTGCTGGTGCTCGACCCGGGCTCCGCGGTCACGTTCGTGGTGCGCCGGCCCGCGGTGTGGGCCCTCGCGCAGCAGCGGGTCTGGGCTCCGTCGTACGCTGATCCGGAGCTCGCCCGGAGCCTCGGCGAGGCCGCGGTTGGCTTTCCCGCGGTCCGCCGTGTTGAAATTCATCCAGGCGGTGGAGTTGCCGCACTGGCCGCCGACGGAACGCAGCTTCCGGGCGGCGGCTCCGGCCCGGAACTCCGGGTGCTGCTCTACCTTGACGACGGGCTCGACGCCGCCGGCGTGCAGTCCATCGTGTCCGGTCTCAACAGCGCCTGGGCACGGAATGAAGTTTTTGCTGAGCGGGTTGACTCCATCGAGGTCAAATTGCAGCGCGCAGCACAGTAGCTGGCGGCCAGCGGGGAGACCCTGGTGCTGCCGGGGGCAGTACCAGAAGGGAGTAGTTTCGTGAACTTCGCGCTTTACCGGGAGCTGCTGGCCGTTCGGCCGATCCGGCGGCTCCTGCTGGTCGGGATGGTTGCCCGCATACCGCACTCCGCGGCCGGGGTCCTGCTGACCCTGCATATCGTCCTGACCCTCGGCCAGGGCTACGCGGCGGCCGGGGCCGCGGCCGCCGTGATGACCATCGGGATTGCCGTCGGCGCCCCGTGGCGCGGCCGGCGCGTCGACACCGTGGGCCTGCGCCGGGCCCTCATTCCCTCCGTCATTTCCGAGACCATCATCTGGTCGATCGTGCCGCATGTGTCCTACGAGCTGCTGCTGCCGCTGGTGTTCGTCGGCGGCCTGCTGACCCTGCCGATCTTCAGTGTGGTGCGCCAGTCCCTCGGCGTCCTCGCCACGGGGGACCAGCGCCGCACGGCCTTTGCGTTGGACGCCATCTCCACCGAACTGGTCTTTATGATTGGTCCCGCCGCGGGTGCCCTGGTCGCGACCGCCGGGTTCTCGGTCCTCGGGCTGACCATCGTTGGCATCGCCACCTCGGTGTCCGGGCTCTTCCTGATGTGGTTCAACCCGCCGACCCGCAGTGCGGAGTCCGGGGCCACGTCCGATTCATTGTCCGGCGCCGTCTTCGATTCCAGCCAGCAGGAGGCCGCCGAGGCAGCCGTCGTCGCCGCTGCCCCGGCCCACCTGCAGGAGGCCGCCGCCGAGTTCGCCACGCTGGCCGCCGCCGGGGACCGGCGCCAGGAGCGGTCCGGGCTGCGGCACAAGGTCATCCACAACTTCGCCTGGTTCACCACCGCCGTGGCCGCGGTCTTCGCCGTCGCGGCCGGGGCCGGGATGGTCCTCAGCGGCACCGACGTCGGAATCGTGGCCGCCCTCGAGACCGGCGGGCACCAGGCCGAAATCGGGCTGGTGTTCCTGTTCTGGTGCGCGGCCTCTGTGGTCGGCGGCGTGATCTACGGTGCCATGCACCGGCCCATCTCACCGATCCTGCTGCTGCTGGGCATGTCAGCGCTGACCATCCCGATGGCCTTCGCGCAGGACACCTGGACCCTCAGCCTGCTCTCGCTCCTGCCGGGCCTGCTGTGCGCGCCCGTGCTGTCGGCAGCGTCGGAAAAGGTCGCCGAACTGGTCGACGAGCGCCGCCGCGTTGGAGCTGGCCTGCTGGTTGTGCCTAGTTCACCGGGCCGGTGTATTTCTCGCCCGGGCCCTTGCCCGGCGCATCCGGAATGATGGACTCCTCGCGGAAGGCCAGCTGCAGGGAACGCAGTCCGTCGCGCAACGGTCCGGCGTGCTGGGAACCGATCTCGGGCGCCGCGGCGGTCACCAGCCCGGCCAGGGCCGTGATCAGCTTGCGGGCCTCGTCAAGGTCCTTGAGCTCTTCGGCGTTCTCCTCGGCGGCGAGGCCGAGTTTTACGGCGGCGGCGCTCATGAGGTGCACGGCGGCGGTGGTGATGACCTCGATCGCGGGCACCTCGGAGATGTCGCGGATCTGCTGTGAGACGTCGGCCTGGACGCCGGCGGGCTCGTAAACGTGTGAATTACTATCTGCTGTGCTCATGCTGGTAAGCTTGTCACAGACCGACTGATTGTCGTTATTTCGTTTCAGTTCTACTGCAGTTCAACATCAACTGCGTTTCAGTACTACTGCAGCGGATGACGGCGGAACCCGTCCGCAACCGGCATGCCCGTCATCCAGGTGCGCCGGACGGGATTTCTTCTGTAGAATCGACTTTCAGTTTGCAAGCGGAGTTCTCTCCCACCCGCGTCAGCCGCTCTCCTTCGGGAAGCTTCGCAAGAAGCTAAGGTTGCCGGGTACCTGGTCGGGCATTCTTCCCGGGCGTCAGCCTGGTGGGATGTATGCAGCCTCATACGAGGCAGGCAGCTCCGATCTTCGAGGCCTTCGATTGCTCCGGCAATTGGGGGCCTTCTCTTTTTGCCGGTGGAATACCCCTCACGAACACAGGAGCTTTAACATTAGCGAGCCAAGAATCAATGAGCGTATCCGCGTCCCCGAGGTGCGGCTGGTCGGCCCTGCAGGCGAGCAAGTAGGCGTTGTCCGTATTGAGGATGCCCTGCGTTTGGCTGCCGAGTCCGATCTTGATCTCGTTGAAGTTGCACCGCAGGCCAAGCCTCCGGTGTGCAAGCTGATGGACTTCGGCAAGTACAAGTACGAAGCCGCGGTCAAGGCACGTGAAGCCCGGAAGAACCAGACCAACACGGTCCTGAAGGAAATCCGCTTCCGCCTGAAGATCGACACCCACGACTACGAAACGAAGCGCGGCCACGCGCTCCGCTTCCTCGGCGCCGGTGACAAGGTCAAGGCCATGATCCAGTTCCGCGGCCGTGAGCAGCAGCGCCCCGAGATGGGCATCCGCCTGCTCCAGCGCTTCGCGGACGACGTCGCCGAGGTTGGCGTTGTGGAGTCCAGCCCGCGGATCGATGGCCGCAACATGGTCATGGTGGTCGGACCCCTGAAGAACAAGGCAGAAGCCAAGGCAGAGGCCCGCCGCGCAACGCAGCGTGCAGAAGCCAAAGCCGAAAACGAAGCCAAGGCTTCGGGTGACTTCCGGGTGGACACGTCCGGTCCTGAAGCGCCCCTGACGCAGTCGCTCGCCGACCTGCTGCCGGAGGGCTACCAGGTCCGGACTGAGGCACCCGAGCCTGAGGCCGCTGCAGCGGAGGCTCCGGCCGCCGAGGCCAAGGCCGAGGAAGCCCCGGCAGCGAAGGCTCCCGTCCAGGAAGCGCCGAAGCAGGAGGCCCCCAAGGCCGCCCCGAAGCGCGAAGCTCCGAAGACTGAAGCTCCGAAGACTGAGGCTCCGAAGGCCGCTGCCAAGCCGGCAGTAGCCAAGGCGCCCGCAGCGCCCAAGGCCGCCGCCAAGGTTCCGGAAGCCGCCACGGCTGAAAAGGCGGCTCCGGCGGCAGCACCGAAGCCGGTTGCTGCACCGAAGCCGGTCCCGCGTCCCGCGGCGCCGAAGCCTGCTGCGCGGCCGGCTGCCCCGATGGCCGCCGCCAAGCCGGGCACCAAGAAGACCAACTAGTTCAGGGCTGCCGGACAGCAATGTCCGGCAGCAAGCAACCAGCACGCCGCCCGCAGGGGCGGCTGCACGAAAGACTGCAGACCCTGTCTGCGGATACGTAAGGAGATCGGTTCCCATGCCGAAGATGAAGACCCACAGTGGTGCTAAGAAGCGCTTCAAGCTGACCGGCAGCGGCAAGCTGCGCCGCCAGCAGGCCAACCGCCGCCACTACCTCGAGCACAAGTCCTCCAGGCTGACCCGTCGCCTTGCCGGCGACAAGATCGTCTTCAAGGGCGACGCCAAGGTCATCCGGAAGATGCTCGGCATCTAAGTTCCAAGTTCTCTGACTGTTGCCACCTGGCAGCGGTCAACTACCAAAAAGGCTTCTCAGGCCAGCCGGTTGTTCCGGCAGTAGATGCTTGGGATCAGATTTTCGAAGGAGTACGCACGTGGCACGTGTGAAGAGGGCGGTCAACGCCCACAAGAAGCGCCGGGTTATCCTTGAGCGCGCAAAGGGCTACCGTGGACAGCGTTCACGCCTGTACCGCAAGGCCAAAGAGCAGCTGCTGCACTCGTTTGTGTACAGCTACGGCGACCGCAAGAAGAAGAAGGGCGACTTCCGCCGCCTGTGGATCCAGCGCATCAACGCTGCATCCCGCGCCAACGGCCTGACCTACAACCGTCTGATCCAGGGCCTCAAGGCCGCTGAGGTCGAGGTTGACCGCCGTATGCTGGCCGAGCTTGCCGTCTCCGACGCCAACGCCTTCGCCGCGCTGGTCAAGATCGCCAAGGACGCCCTGCCCGCCGACACGTCCGCTCCGGCCGTCCAGGCTGAGGCTGCACCGGCCGCCAAGAAGCCTGCTGCGAAGAAGGCCCCGGCCAAGAAGCCTGCCGCCAAGAAGCCTGCCGCTGACAAGGCTGCTGAGTAGTACCCGAGGCAGTTGACGAACTGCGTCGTTCAAGAGCCGGCTGGAAAAGCCACTAAGGTTCTTGTATGAACGAAACCGGGCGCCCGCAAGACTTTCCACTTTCCAATCCTCGAGCTGATCGGGTGAGGAAGGTGGCACAGCTTGCCGGGCGCCCGGCCCGTTTAAAGCGCCGCGAGTTCCTGGCCGAGGGGCCGCAGGCGGTCCGGGAAGCCCTCGTCCTCCATCAGAAGAGGATCGCCGCGGGGCAGCCCGGCGTCGTCTATGAGGTCTACGCGAGCGAGTCCTGCCTGGACCGGCACCCGGACCTGGAGACGCTGGCGGAGGGCACCACCGCTTACCTCGCCACCGACGAAGTACTCGCCGCGATGGCGGACACGGTCACCCCGCAGGGCATTCTCGCGGTCTGCGGCTTCCTGGATGTCAGCCTCGAACAGGTGCTGGACGCCGGCCCGCGGCTGGTTGCCGTGTTGTGCGAGGTCCGCGACCCCGGCAACGCCGGCACCGTGCTGCGCGCCGCGGACGCGGCCGGCGCAGACGCCGTCGTCCTGACGGCGTCCAGCGTTGACATCTACAACCCCAAGGCTGTGCGGTCGACGGCGGGATCCCTTTTCCACCTGCCCGTGGTCCTCGGCGCCGGGATCGAGGAGACCGTGGCCCGCTGCAAGGAACGCGGCATCGGCGTGCTGGCCGCCGACGGCTACGGCCAGCTCAACCTGGACCGGCTGCAGGATCAGAACGCCGCCCGCCGGCTGGGCGCACCGGCCCAGGATGCCGGGTATGCGCTGGAGAACCCGACAGCGTGGCTGTTCGGCAACGAGGCCCAGGGCCTGTCCGAGGAGGAACTCGCGCTGGCCGACCACCGGGTGGCCGTTCCCGTGTACGGCGCTGCCGAAAGCCTCAACCTCGGTACCGCGGCGACCGTTTGCCTGTACGCCAGCGCCCGTTCGCAGCAGGGCGGCGGAACACCGCAAAGCTAGCCTCACGGGACCGCCCACCGGTATCTCCTTTGGGCAAAAAGTACGGCGGGGGTCCACCGAAAGGTGGGCCCCCGCCGTCGTACTTGTGCAGTTAAGTTGTCTAAGTTGTCTTGTTGCGTCCCGTGATTGCGCCGTAGATGCCGGCAACCGCCAGGCCGCCGACAATGGCCAGGATCCAGGAACCGAGATTCCAGAATTCCATCTTGCCGCCGCCGAACAGCAGGTCGCCGATCCACCCGCCGACAACTGCACCGACAACGCCGAGCACGAGGCTGGTGACCCAGCCGCCGCCGACCCTGCCAGGCATGATTGCCTTGACGATTGCACCTACTATGAGTCCGAGAATGATCCAGCCTAGAAAGCCCATTACTCCTCCTACATATTCGTCGGCATCCAAATGGTGGATCCCGATTATGGCTTCAAGCTAACATAGGCGGGTTTGCTTGTCAGCAGGATCACCCCCAATCGTTACCTGCCCTGTGACCTGCAGTGTTGCGTGCCAGCCGGGCGGTGCTTTGCAGTGCTGGCTGCGGTGCTGGGGCAGGGTGATAACGGGTACGGTATTCCATGTGGGC
The DNA here is from genome assembly GCF_055412805.1 of Pseudarthrobacter kochi. Taxonomy (NCBI): domain Bacteria; kingdom Bacillati; phylum Actinomycetota; class Actinomycetes; order Micrococcales; family Micrococcaceae; genus Pseudarthrobacter; species Pseudarthrobacter kochi. Next base: position 42,402 of record NZ_JBVAYV010000003.1, on the reverse strand, counting down.
GCAGGCACCGGCCGGGGTCCACCACCCGGTCGAACCCCTAAGGAGAAGCTCTCTTGGCTGCACATGGCGGTACCAAGGCGATTGTTGCGGCGCTTGCTGCCAACCTGACCATCGCCGTCCTGAAATTCGTCGCGTACTTCCTGACGTTTTCCTCATCGATGCTGGCCGAAGCGATCCACTCGCTCGCGGACTCCGGCAACCAGCTCCTGCTTCTCGTGGGCGGCAAGCGTGCCAATCGGGCGGCAAGCCCGGAGCATCCCTTCGGCTACGGGCGCGAGCGTTACATCTACGCTTTCATCGTCGCGATCGTCCTGTTCAGTGTGGGTGGCCTCTTCGCCCTGTACGAAGCGTGGGGAAAGCTCCAGCACCCGCACGCCATCGAGGGTGCGTTCTGGTGGGTGCCGCTCGCCGTACTGGTCGGCGCCATCATCGCCGAGTCCTTCTCGTTCCGGACCGCGATCATCGAATCCAAGCACATCCGCGGCAAGCAGACCTGGGTCAAGTTCATCCGGAGCGCCAAGCAGCCCGAGCTCCCCGTCATCCTGCTCGAGGACTTCGGCGCCCTCGTGGGCCTGGTCTTTGCGCTCTTCGGTGTGAGCCTGACCCTCCTCACCGGGAACGGAATCTGGGATGCCCTGGGTACCGCGATGATCGGCTTCCTGCTGGTGGCCATCGCCGCCGTGCTTGCCATCGAGACGAAGTCGCTGCTGCTCGGCGAATCAGCCACCAGGGACGACGTCGCCAAGATCCGGGCGGCCATCGAGTCCGACGGCACGTCGATCATCCACCTCAAGACCCTGCACCTGGGTCCGGAGGAACTGCTGGTCGCGGCCAAGATCAGCATCGGCCGCTCCGATTCGGGCCAGGAAGTCGCCCGGGCAATCGACGGCGCCGAGACACGGATCCGCGCGGCTGTTCCGATCGCCCGGGTCATCTACCTGGAACCGGACGTGCAGCGCGTCAGCGCACCGTAACCGACCGGCACCGTGCCGGGCACAGCCATGCGGGCCCCTGGTCCGGCAGCCGCGCTGCGGGCTACCGGACCAGGGGCCTTTTGCGTTCCACGAGTCCGCTGATGAGGGCGACGCCGAGGCCCAGGACGGCCAGCACGGCACCGACGAGGGCGGGCGCGACGTAACCCCAGCCCCATGCGATCACGAGGCCGCCGAGGAAGGCGCCCAGGGCGTTGGCGACATTGAGGGCCGCATGGTTGAGCGAGGAGGCCAGCGAGGGGGCATCCGGGGAGGCATCCAGCAGCCGGGTCTGGAGGGCCGGGACCAGCAAGGCGCCTGCGCCGCCGACGACGAAGACCATCACATACGCGGACCACGGCCAGTGCACGGCAACGGCATAGACCACGAGCGCCACGGCAATGCCCGGCAGCACCCAGTAGATCGTTCCCATCACGGACTTGTCCGCGATCCGCCCGCCAACGATGTTGCCGGCCACCATGCCCAGGCCGTAGAGCGCGACGACCAGCGGCAACCAGGCCGCGGGGATGCCCGCCACGGAGGTCATGGTGTGGGCGATGTAGGTATAGGTGGCGAAGAAACCGCCGAAGCCGACGATGCCGATCAGGATCGCCAGCCAGACCTGGAGCCGCTTGAGGGCGCCCAGCTCGCGGCGGAAGCTCGCATCGGCGTGCGGTTTCTGGAACGGCAGGAACTTCCAGAGCATGACGAGGGTGAGAATGCCGATCACGCCCACCAGCAGGAACAGCAGCCGCCAGCCATAGGTCTGCCCCAGCCAGGTGCCGAAGGGGACGCCGATGACGTTGGAGACAGTCAGGCCGGCCATGACCATCGAAATGGCCCAGCCGCGCTTGGTCGGGGCGACCAGTGACGCCGCGATCACGGCGGCGACGCCGAAGAAGGCCCCATGCGGCAGGCCGGCAGCGAACCGGGAGACCAGCATGCTGCCGTAGTCCGGGGCGATGAAAGACGTCAGGTTCGCGATGCTGAAGAACAGCATCAGGCCCAGGGCCAGGTACTTCCGCGGCATCTTGGCGCCGACGGCGGCCAGCAGCGGGGCGCCGATCACCACGCCGAGTGCATAGGCCGAAATCAGATGCCCCGCCTCCGGGGTGCTGATGTTGAGCCCCTGCTCCACCTCCTTGAGCAGGCCCATCATGGTGAACTCAGTGGTGCCGATGCCGAATCCGCCCATGGCAAGGGAAACGATGGCAAGGGCGAGATGGCGGGTGCCGGTCTTCGGCGTGGCCGGGGCTTGTGCGGTGGTTGTCATTCGTCTGCTTTTCGGTGACGTTCCCGGTTGGAGCCAGGAGAATGCGGCAAGATAAATCGGATTTGTGGTCTGGTTTATCTAACGGGGCGGGCGCGCCCGGTATTCCGGGTCCTCGCCGACGGCGGCCCCTTCCATTCTCCCCTAAGCGAGGCCCGCCCCTAGACTTAGGGGCGTGACTGGACTCATCAGCGTCGTAGGCGGCGCCGTACTGGATTCCCTGGCCGCCCCCGGCAGGATGCTGGTGGCGCGGCGGACGGCGCCCCCGCAGTTTGCCGGCATGTGGGAGTTCCCCGGCGGCAAGGTCGAGGCCGGCGAGACGGCCGAGCAGGCCCTGCACCGCGAGCTGCTCGAAGAACTTGGTGTGAGTGTGCGTCTGGGCGCCGAACTGGACAGTGGATCAGCGGACGGCGGATCAGCGGACGGCTGGCCGCTTAACGAGCGCGCCGCGATGCGGGTGTGGTTCGCGGAACTGCTCGACGGCGTACCCCACCCCCTGCAGGACCACGATGAACTGCGCTGGATCAACATCCGGAACCGCGACGAGGTACTGGCCCTGCCCTGGATCCCGGCTGACCTGCCGATTGTCGAGGAACTGCTGGACCGGCTACAGGTCCCGGATTTCAACGCCGTGCCCGCCCACCGGGGCTGAGCTCCCGGCGGGCGCGGCCCCACCTCTCGCCAAAGCGTTGCGCATGTGACTACGCTGAAGCGAATCGAGAGGAGCAGCCCGTGCGGGTCGGTGTCAGGCGGGAGCAACGAGCAGGGGAGCAACGGGTTGCCGCCACGCCGGAAACGGTGCAGCAACTCATGGCTCTCGGCCTGGACGTGGCGGTGGAGAGCCATGCGGGCACCGCGGCCGGGTATGGGGACGCCGCCTTCGCCGCAGCCGGAGCGTCGATCGTTCCCGAACTGCCCGCCGAATCGCTGGATGTCCTGCTGCACGTCCGCCCGCTCGAACCGGAAACCGCCGCCGGGCTCCGGCCCGGAACCATCACCATCGGGTTCGCCTCTCCGGGCTCGGAACTGCCCGGCGTGGGCGCCCTCGCCGCCGCGGGGGTGACCTCCTTCGCGCTGGAGTTGGTGCCGCGCATCTCCCGGGCCCAGTCGATGGACGCGCTCAGTTCGCAATCGCTGGTCTCCGGCTACCGCGCCGTTCTGGAGGCGGCCCTGCGCTACCCGAGGTTCTTCCCGCTCTACATGACGGCCGCCGGAACGATTCCGCCCGCACGTGTGCTGGTCCTGGGCGCCGGCGTCGCAGGGCTGCAGGCGATCGGCACCGCGAAACGCCTGGGCGCGCGGGTCTCCGCCAACGACATCCGGGCAGCCTCCGCCGACGAGGTCGCCTCGATGGGAGGCACGTTCATCCACCTGGACCTCGACAGCCAGACAGCGGAGGGAAGTGGCGGCTACGCCCGTGAGCTGGGCGAGGACCGGGCCAAACGCCAGCGCGCACTGCTGGCCCCGCATGTTGCCGCTGCGGACGTCCTGATCACGACGGCGGCCATCCCCGGCCGCGCGGCTCCCCTGCTGGTGACGGCCGGGATGGTGGCCGGCATGCGGGCGGGTTCGGTCGTCGTCGACCTTGCGGCGGAATCCGGCGGCAACGTCGAAGGAGTCATTGCGGGGCGGGACCTCCAGATCCCGGTCGACGGCGGTTCCGTCACCCTGGTGGGCCTGCAGGACGCCGCCTCCGCGATGCCTTCCGATGCTTCCCGGCTGTTCGCCAAGAACGTCGCGAACCTCCTGGCCCTGATGACCGCCGACGGCAAGGTTGTCCCGGACTTCGACGACGAAGTGGTTGCCGGCGCCTGCCTGACCCACGGCGGCTCCGTCCGGCATGCCGCCACCGCCGAAGCACTGGAGGCCCTCACATGATGGATCCGATCACGCTGCTCACGGTGGTGGTGCTCGCCGTCTTCGTCGGCTTCGAAGTCGTCTCCAAGGTGACGAGCAAGCTGCATACCCCGCTGATGTCCGGTGCCAACGCCATCCACGGCATCATCCTGGTTGGCGCCATCATCGTGGCCGGCCAGGCGGATGACCCCTGGCTGCTCACGGTTGCCCTCATCGCAGTGGTGCTGGCAACGGCCAACCTGGTCGGCGGCTTCGTCGTCACGGACCGGATGCTGGAAATGTTCGGCAGCCGGAAGCCTGCCCGGCGCGGTGCCGGCGCGGGGGAGGACGGCACATGAGCATCCTTGGCCCGGGGTGGACGTCCCTGTTCTACCTCGTGGCCGCCGTCTGCTTCATTCTTGCGCTGAAGGGCCTGAGCTCACCGCGGACCGCCCGGCGGGGCAACGCGATCGGAGCGGCCGGCGCCCTCGTGGCCGTGGTCACTGTGTTCCTCTCCGCGAAACTGGAGAACATCCCGCTGATCCTCGCCGCCATCGCCGTCGGGTCCGCCGTGGCCGTTCCGGTGGCCCGGCGCGTGCAGATGACCCAGATGCCGCAACTTGTGGCCTTGTTCAACGGCGTTGGCGGCGGGGCCGCTGCGCTGGTCGCCGTGCTGGAACTCGGCCACGGCGCCGACCCCTGGGTGCGGCTGGCCGTGGTCTTCACCATGCTGGTCGGCGCCGTGTCCTTTGCCGGCTCGGCCGTGACCGTCGGCAAGCTGCAGGAACTGATCAGCACCCGCCCCCTGCTGTTCCCCGGCATGCCGGTGGTGATGGGCGCCGTGGTGCTGGGAGCCGTCGCCGCCGGCGCCCTCGTGATCGTCACGGGTGCAGCCGGCTGGGCTGTGGCGCTGTTGATTCTGGGCCTGGCGGCGGGACTCCTGCTGGTGCTGCCCGTCGGCGGGGCCAACGTGCCGATCGTGATCTCCCTGTTGAACGCCTTCACCGGCCTTGCGGTCGCAGCCTCCGGTATTGTGCTGGGCAACGTGCTCCTGCTGGTCGCCGGCACGCTCGTCGGGGCCAGCGGCACCATCCTGACCAAGGTGATGGCGTCCGCGATGGGCCGCGGCGTCACCGGCATCATGTTCGGCGCCTTCCGGGGAGGCTCGACGGCGGGATCCACCGTGCAGAGCGACCGGCCGGTGCGCTCTTCCTCGCCCGAGGACGTCGCCGTCCAGCTCGGTTACGCGCAGCGGGTGGTGATCGTTCCCGGCTACGGGCTTGCTGTGGCCCAGGGCCAGCACACGATCGCCGAGCTCGCCATTGCCCTGGCGGCACGCGGCGTTGAAGTGGTCTTTGCCATCCACCCCGTGGCCGGGCGGATGCCGGGCCACATGAACGTGCTGCTCGCGGAGGCCAACGTTCCCTATGAGGCGCTGAAGGAGCTCGAGGAAGTCAACCCGGAGTTCCCGAACACCGACATAGCACTCATCGTGGGCGCCAACGACGTGGTTAATCCTGCCGCGAAATCCACGCCCGGGGCACCGATCTACGGGATGCCGATCCTGGAGGTCGCGCAGGCCGGTCAGGTGGTGTTCCTCAAACGCTCCATGCGGCCGGGCTTCGCCGGGATCGAGAACGAGCTGCTGTTTGATCCCAAGACCACGCTCCTGTTTGGGGACGCCAAGGAATCGCTCACCCGGGTCCTGGGCGCGGTGAAGGCACTTTAGAACAGGGTGGGCTGTGCAGCCGCCGTGGCGGATCGCGGCCCGGCGGGGAACGCTGCCGCTTCGGGGATGCTGCCGGCGGGGTACTGCGCTTCCTCGTCCCTGGGATCACTGCTGCCGGGATCGCCGCTGACGGCAGTTCCGTTGAGGTCGCGGTGGCTGAAGCCCTGCGATCCGGAGAAGCCATGGCGGGCCTTGAAATACCGGATGCGGCCGGACAGCCAGTCGCGGTACTCCTTGGAGGCGTAGGAGCCCGTGCCGTACAGCCGCCGGTACTTGCCGGCGAGCTGCGGATGTTCCCTGGCGATCCACTGCATGAACCACTCCCGGGTTCCGGGCTTGAGGTAGAGGGCTCCTGCGGTCACCCCGGTGGCGCCCGCCGCAGCAAGCGAGCCGAACAGGGAATCGAGGGCCTCGTCGCTGTCCGAGAGCCACGGCAGGATCGGCATGGCCATCACCCCGCACGGCAGTCCCGCCTCCCGGAGGCGCGAGATCAGCTTCAGGCGCGCACGCGGACCGGGCGTGCCGGGCTCCACTGCCTCCGAGAGGCGCTCGTCCGTCATCGCCAGCGAGATCCCGACGCCGACGGGAACCTGGGCCGCGGCGTGCTTGAGCAGCGGGATGTCCCGGGCCAGCAGTGTGCCTTTGGTCAGGATGGACAGGGGAGTGCCGGATTCGGCCAGCGCTTCAATGATGCCCGGCATGAGCCGGTACCGGCCCTCGGCCCGCTGGTAGGGATCCGTGTTGGTGCCCAGGGCCACGTGCTGCCGCCCCCATGAGGGCTTGGCCAGTTCCCGGCGCAGGACGTCCGCCGCGTTGATCTTCACCACCACCTGGCTGTCAAAGTCCAGCCCGGCGTCGAAGTCGAGGTAGGTGTGGCTCTTCCGGGCGAAGCAATAGACGCAGGCGTGGCTGCAGCCGCGGTAGGGGTTGATGGTCCACTCGAACGGCATCCGCGAACCGGCGGCCACCTTGTTGAGCACCGATTTGGCGGTGACCTCATGGAAAGTGACGCCGGCGAACTCGGGGGTGGTCACGGAACGCACCAGCCCGATCAGGGGCAGCAGCGCATCGGTGGCGGGGGCGGCCGGGGAGCTGTTGCCTCCGCCGCCCGGGGCATAATCTTCCGTTGCCCTGTCTCCGGGCGCCGGTGTGAGTGCTTGTGCGTCCCATCTCATGGCTCTATTCGAATGTATGTTCGAGTTTAAGTCAAGGACCCCGCCGCAGTCCTGACCCCAGGAAACGGGACGCCGGCTGGCCCTCCGGCGGCGTTGTTAGGCTGGGGCCATGATTCTCCTGACAGGGTTCGAGCCGTTCGGCGGCGAAAGCACCAACCCGTCCTGGTCCGCCGCACGGGACGCCGCGGCGGAGCTCCGGGCGGAAGGGCTCGATGCGCAGGCCGTCGAGCTGCCCTGCGTCTTCGGGGACGCGATCCGCGTGCTGGAAGCGGCGCTGGAACGGCACCGCCCGGAGCTGGTGGTCTGCGCAGGCCAGGCCGGCGGACGGCCCCGGATCTCGCTCGAGCGGATCGCGATCAACTGCGACGACGCGCGGATCCCGGACAATGCCGGCAACTCACCCGTGGACCAGCCGGTGGCCGGCGGGGGACCCGCGGCCTACTTCAGCACTCTTCCGGTCAAGGCGGCGCTCGCGGCCCTTCTCACGGCGGGGATCCCCGCCGAGGTGTCCCAGACCGCGGGCACCTACGTCTGCAACCACGTCTTCTACGGACTGATGCACGCCCTGCGGCTCCGTCCCGGCACCCGGGGAGGCTTCGTCCATGTTCCCTTTGAGCCGGCCCAGCTGCCGGCGGGGAGCAACCAGCCGTCCCTGCCGCTGGCCCAGCTGACCGAGGCGCTCGCCGTCGTCGTGCGCAGCACCCTGGCGACGACCGCGGACCTGAAGATCGCCGCCGGCGCCACGCACTAGCGGGGGCGCGGGCCGGCTCAGCCGAGCAGTTCCCACACGACGCCGACCGTGGCGGTGACGCTCGATTGGCCGGCCTCGACCGTGAGCGACTCCACCGCAGCGGCCCGCTGCATCTTCGCTACCGGGATCGGCGCCGGGCGGCCGGACTGCTGCGCGAGCGAGACCACTTTGCCCAGGGACGTTCCGGCGAGCGACGCGAAGTGCCCGGCCGTCGTGAGGGCATCCTGCCACGCGGCTTCGCGGGCCCGTGCGGTGACCGCGGCGGGATCAGCGAAGCCGAGCTCCAGCCCGTTGAGCCGGACATCGTTGCCGCCGGCCGCGACCGCTGCGGCGATGACCTCGGACGATGATGCCAGCTCCCTGATCCGGACGCTGAGCATGCTGGACGCCAGGTAGCCCGAGACGACCTGCCCCCGGCCCTCCTGCCAGTTCACCTCGGCGCGGACATTGAGTCCCGACGTCGTGATGTCCGGATCCGCGACGCCGTACCCGCGCAGTGCCGCCGTGATGGCCGCGGAGACACGGCCCGCCTCACCGTACGCCGCGCCGACGTCCTCCCGGCGGCACTCGACGCCGATCGAGAGGGTCAGCAGGTCCGGTGCGGCTTCCGCACTGCCGGTTCCCGTGACGGAGATGGTCCTGGGGCTGTCGGTCATTGTCATGCCTCGTTCCGTTCGGGGACCGCGGAGCGCGTCCCGGGGGTCGCGTTGGATCCGTTGTTGTTTGGACCCGCAGTGGGGGAGCGGCGCCGGGAGCCTGTGCCCGGCTCCGGATAGCCGCCGGCCTGCAGCCCGGCGAGCCGTTCGAAGACATTGCGCGAGCCGGGGTTGCCGGTCCGGACCAGGGACCAGCCCGCGGCGAGGACATACAGCGGCAGGAAGGGAAGGCCCAGGCACCAGGCGTACTGGGTGCAGTGGCGTTCCTCGTGCGCCAGCAGCGCCGGGTTGGCCAGGACTTCGCCGGGACCGGCACGGAAGATCACCACGTTGCCGACCGTGAAGGCCCCGGCCAACGGCAGCCGCCAGCGGTAGCCGGTGGCCAGGAGCAGACCGTGTGGTCCGCGGCGGAGGGCAGTGCGGGCGCAGCCGGCCAGCAACAGTCCCAGCGGGGTTGTTGCGTTCAGTACGTTGGCCAGCTGCCGCAGCCGTTGTCCCGGCGTCATGAGGCCATGCTAGCCGGGCGCCCCGCCCTGCGGGACACGCAGCCGGGACAAGCAGCCGGGAATACGCAGGCCTGGATACGCAGCCGCGCGGGACGCGAACCACTGCGGGGGCGCCCGGGGAGCAGCGTCACGTTCGGGCACCTGAGTGCGTTCAACTAGACTGAAGGGGAGTGCCCGCCGGAGCCATTTGGCGAGCCCTGCCCTTTGTCAACGCGCGGGTCCCTGCACCTTAGGAAGGTCCCGTGCCGTTGGCATGAACCGACTCGTAGCTAAGAACAGTAGATGACTGAAACTTTGCCGGGCGCCGGCGTCCCGAATCCCCTGGATGAAGCCGCCATCACCGCCGCCGTAGACCAGGCCGTTGCCGCCATTGCCGCCGCCTCCACGCTCGATGAACTCAAGGCCGTGCGCCTCGCGCACACCGGCGAGAAGTCCGCGCTGAGCCTCGCCAACCGTGAAATCGGCGGACTGCCCAAGGACCAGAAGGCCGCCGCCGGCAAGCTCATGGGCTCCTCCCGCGGACGCGTCAACAAGGCGCTCGCGGACCGCACAGCCGGGCTCGAGGCCGAGAACGACGCCCGCATCCTGGTCGAGGAGACCGTGGACGTCACGGCTGCTCCGCGCCGCCGTCGGGCCGGTGCACGCCACCCGTTGTCCACCCTGCAGGAACGCGTCGCGGACATCTTCGTTGGCATGGGCTGGGAGATCGCCGAGGGCCCCGAGGTCGAGTCCGAGTGGTTCAACTTCGACGCGCTGAACTTCAAGCCGGACCACCCCGCCCGCGAAATGCAGGACACCTTCTTCGTGGAGCCGCCCGAGGCCCACCTGCTGATGCGCACCCACACCTCCCCGGTACAGGTCCGCTCCATGCTGGAACGCGAACTGCCCATCTACGTGCTGTGCCCCGGCAAGGTGTTCCGCACCGATGAGCTCGACGCCACGCACACTCCGGTCTTCCACCAGTTCGAGGGCCTCGCCATCGACAAGAAGCTCAGCATGGCGGACCTCCGCGGCACCCTGGAGCACTTCGCGCGCCAGATGTTCGGCGACGAGGCCCAGATCCGGCTGCGCCCCAACTACTTTCCGTTCACCGAGCCGTCCGCGGAGCTGGACATCTGGCACCCGGGCGCCAAGGGCGGACCCAGCTGGATCGAATGGGGCGGCTGCGGCATGGTCAACCCCAACGTGCTCCGCGCCGCCGGCATCGATCCGGACATCTATTCAGGTTTTGCCTTCGGCATGGGCATCGAGCGGACCCTCATGTTCCGCAATGAGGTCGGCGACATGCGCGACATGATCGAAGGCGACGTACGTTTCAGCGAGCACTTCGGGATGGAGATCTAACAGTGCGTATCCCACTTTCCTGGCTGCGTGAATTCGCGCAGGTACCGGCCGGGGCAACGGCCGAAGACGTGATGGCAGACCTGGTCAAGGTCGGCTTTGAAGAAGAAGCAGTCCACCGGCCGACGGACACCCTGCAGGGCCCCATCGTGGTGGGCCAGGTCCTTAGCGTCGTCAAGGAACCCCAGACCAACGGCAAAACCATCAACTGGTGCCAGGTCCGGGTGGTCCCCGAAGGACAGCAGCAGAGCCTCACCGGCGAGGGCATCGACCCCTCCGGCGTCCAGGGCATCATCTGCGGCGCCCACAACTTCGTGGAAGGCGACAAGGTGGTGGTCACCCTTCCCGGTGCCGTGCTGCCCGGCGACTTCCACATCTCCGCACGGAAGACCTACGGCCACCTGTCCGCCGGCATGATCGCCTCCGTGCGCGAGCTCGGCATTGGCGAGGACCACGACGGCATCCTGGTGCTGTCGGGGATCGGACTGGACCCGGAAATCGGCACCGACGCCATGGAGCTGCTGGGCCTCTACGACCAGGCCGCCGAAATCAACGTCACCCCGGACCGCGGCTATGCGTTCTCCATCCGCGGGGTGGCCCGCGAGTACGCGCACGCCACCGGCACGTCCTTCACCGACCCGGCCGCCAGCGTCCAGGCGCCCGCGGAACTGGCCGGCGGTTTCGGCGTAAAGCTCAACGACGGCGCCCCGATCTACGGCAAGCCCGGCTGCGACCGTTTTGTGGCCCGCACCGTCCGCGGCGTCGACGCCACGACGCCCACGCCCCCGTGGATGACCTCCCGGCTCCGGCTCGCCGGCATCCGCTCGATCTCGCTGCCGGTGGACATCTCGAACTACGTCATGCTGGAACTCGGCCAGCCCACCCACTGCTACGACCTGGACACCCTGTCGGGCGACATTGTGGTCCGTCGGGCGGCGGCCGGGGAAAAGATCACCACGCTGGATGGCAAAGAACGCAAGCTCGACGTCGAGGACCTCCTTATCACCGACGGTTCCGGTGCGATCGGCATTGCCGGCGTGATGGGCGGGGCCGCCACCGAGGTGTCCGGTGCCACCACGAACGTCCTCGTGGAGGCCGCGCACTTCGACGAAGTGTCCATCGCACGCTCCCGCCGCCGCCACAAGCTCCCGTCCGAAGCCTCCAAGCGCTTCGAACGCGGCGTTGACTGGCAGGTGGCCGGCGTCGCCGCCCAGCGGGTTGTTGACCTCCTGGTCGAGCTCGCCGGCGGCACCGCCGTCGCCGAGGGGACCGACGTCGGCACCGCACCGGACGCCGCCGCCGTCGAACTGCCCGCAGCCTTCGCCGCGGAACGGATCGGCATCGACTTCACCGAGGACCAGATCCTCACCTCGCTCCAGGACCTGGGCGCCGTCGTCGTCAGGAACGCCGGCGGGTACACGGTGACGGCGCCGAGCTGGCGGAACGACCTGGAAACCAAGGAAGACCTGACCGAGGAAATCGCACGGCTGGTCGGTTACGACCAGATCCCGGCGTCCCTGCCGGTGGCACCCCCGGGCCGCGGGTTGACCCGCGTCCAGCAGCAGCGCCGGCGCCTGGTCCAGGCCCTGGCCGCGTCAGGACTCACCGAGGTCCTCGCGTACCCGTTCGTCTCCAAGGCCGCCAATGACACCTTCGGCGTCCCCGCGGCAGGAACGCCGCGCAAGGCACTCAAGCTGGCCAACCCGATCAGCGAGGAGCAGGGCTACCTGCGCACCTCGATCCTGCCGGGCCTGATCGAGGTCGCCAAGCGCAACCACTCGCGCGGCTTCCGCGACCTGGCCCTCTTCGAGGCCGGCCTCGTGTTCCTGCCGGGCGACACGCTTGGCACCGCCACGATCCCGCCGCTCGGTGCCAGGCCCAGCGATGAGGTGCTGGATGGCCTGTACGACGGCGTCCCGGACCAGCCGCTGTACCTCGCCGCGGTGCTCACCGGACACGACTCGCCGGCCGCCGCCGGCCACGCGCCCCGGGCGTGGGACTGGGCCGATGCCCTGGACATCGCCAGGATCGCCGGCGACGTGCTCGGCGTCGAGATCATCATCAGCCAGGGCCAGCACCAGGCCTTCCACCCGGGACGGACCGCCCAGCTGGCGCTCCGGACCGGCGAGGTCCTGGGCTTTGCCGGCGAGCTGCACCCGAAGCTGCTGGCCGCCCACGACATGCCCGCGCGGTCGGTGGCAGTCGAATTCAACGCCGACGCCCTCTTCGAGGCCGCCGCCGACGTGATCGTCGCCCGGCATCTGTCCACCTTCCCGGTGGCCACCCAGGACGTCGCCCTCGTGGTGCCGCAGGACATCCCGGCGGAAGACGTGCTGGCCGCACTGCGCGAGGGAGCCGGCGGGCTGCTCGAGGACGTCGCACTCTTCGACGTGTACGCGGGCAAGGGCATCGAGGACGGCAGGAAGTCGCTGGCTTTCAGCCTGCGCTTCCGTGCCGATGACCGCACGCTGACCGCCGACGAGGCATCCGCGGCCCGCGAGAGTGCCGTCGCCGTTGCCCACGAGCGCTTCGGAGCAGTCCAACGCTAAAGCCGATGGGGCACAGAGGGACACTCGCCGTCGCCGGAATCACCGTCCGGTCCGTTCGTCTTGCCGACGTCGGACCGGACGGCGGGGCCTTCCTTGATCCCGCGGAACGCGCGCGTGCCGCGGACATCACGGATCCGCCGGCCCGGCTGGACTTTGTGGCCGGCCGGATCGCGCTGCGCGATTTCGCCGCCGGGATCCTCTCTGTGCGACCCAAGGAACTGACGGCTGATTATTCGTGCCCGGATTGCGGAACCGGCCCGGAGCTGGACCACGGCCGGCCCGGCTACCGGCTCCACGGTGCGCCCACAGGCCTCAGCCTGAGCCTTTCCCGCAGCCGTGGCTGGGCCCTGCTGGCCGCCGGCCGCGCTGTTGGTCCTGGCAGCGCCGGGGCAACAATCGGCATCGACCTGGAGCACAGCTCGGGAGCGATGTTCCCCGGGTTCGACGACGTCGCCCTCACCCCAGCGGAACGCCAACTGCTCACCGAACTGCCTCCGGACCAGGCGGACCACTGGCGGACAGCTGTGTGGGCACGGAAGGAGGCCCTGCTGAAGGCCCGCGGGACCGGACTGCGGCTGGACCCCTGCTCGGTCGAGGCCTTCCCGGAGCCCGTCGACGGCAATGTCCTCTTTGAATTGGACACCGCTGCCCTAGGTCTGCCGGCAGGATTTGCCGCCGCACTCGCTGTCGTCTGACATTGTTGCTATCGAGTGTCGCTCTGCACATTATGATGCTGCAGTGGGGGAAAATTTGAGCAGGGAAGACTCTGCTACACGCCGGCCGATCTACGTTGAGGCCGCTATCCGGGCACCCATGGAACGGGTATGGAACCTTAGCCAGGACCCGGCGCTGCACCCCCGCTGGGATCTTCGATTCTCCCGAATTATCCCCACCGGGCGAAACGATCAGGGACTCCTGCATTTCCGCTACGAGTTCCGTCTTCCTTTACATGTCATCCAAGGGACCGGGACATCCCTGGGGCACCGGTATCGATCCGATGGGCAGGCCACATCGGTGCTGAAATTCGACACGGCCGACCCGGCGTCGCCCATAGGGCAAGGATCCGGATACTGGCGCTACATCCCGGCAGAGGATGGTGTTCGTTTCATCACTGGGTACAACTATCAGCCCGGACTGGGCTCTCTCGGAATACCCCTCGATTTCTGGCTATTCCGCCCGGCGTTGGGTTGGGCGACTGCAATAAGCTTTGACCGCCTGAGGATGTGGGCGGAGTCGGACCTTGATCCGAAGGACTCCCGCAATCGGTGGTTCATGGACGCCATGGCCAGGGCAGGCGGCGTTCTGACCGCCTGCATCCTGCTCCGCCGGGCTGTGGCCGGACGAACCGCGGGCCCCGCCGTCCTGGGCATGACCGCCGCGGCGGCCTCGTGGCTTCTCCCGGCCCACTGGACAGTCCCCAGGGCGGGACGCTGTCTGCGGCGGTCGCCGGACTCACGCTCCGGACGTGCTCCGTCCGCCCTTGCCGGGCTGGCTGGACCGGTTGGACCGGGTCTGAGCGCCGGGTCGGGAGTGCAGGAGCAGCCGTGACATCAATTTTTGAGTCGGCGCTGGGGAGCGACTTCCACAGGCTCCACCCAATGCTGCAGAAGCGCTTCGGTGTGGACACGGCTGCAGGGTATGCGTGTGTCGGACGCGGGATTTTTTCCGAAGTCCGCCGCGGGGCCTGGTGGACAGTCCCATTTTTGCAGTTGGGGGGCCACCGCAACATCCTCTTTCCAGACCAGGGAAAGGACATCCCGTTCACGATCGAGAATTACCCCTACCGTGATGGGTTCGGCCGGCCTACGGTCACCTTCGTCAGAACCCTTGAACTGCCCGGACCAAAGCGGCGGCGCTTCGACGCCACCATGGTGCAGAGCAGGAATGGTGGGATCGTCGATTATCTCGGCACCCACCAGCATCTGGCTACGGACCTCGCCCTGGAGGTTTTGGCCGATGGATCGCTGCATCTGCAATCAGGGGCTCAACGGTTCTACGAAGGCTTCGCAGCATTCGAGTTTCCCGCGATCTGCACAGGCACGGCAGACCTGTATGAGAACTTCGATGATGCCCGTGGGGTGTTCACGATCCAGATGCAGGTCCGGAACCCACTCCTCGGATTTCTTTTCGGCTACCGGGGCGAGTTCACCTGCACGTATCCGGAACTTCGTGACGACGCAATCCCGGAGCATCTCAGACCCCTGAGGGAAGAAAGCCGCGAATAGTAGCCACGGGACCCAGGGGCGTCGCTCAAATAGTTCATGTGCTAGCCGAGAGGCAGCGGCGGCAGGGCTTCCTGGTACAGCCAGGGATGCAGCACGGCCTCGGTGTCGAGGCCGGTCGCGTGGTCCGCGGTGAGGATGAACTGCGGCGTTGAGACGGAGCCGTGACGGTTCTGGCTTGCCCACTCATGCAGCAGGGAGAAAAAGGCAAGGTCGCCGCAGCGCAGCCGGAGGGCATGCAGTGCGAGGGCGCCGCGCTTGTAGACCCGGTCATCGAACATCAGCTCCGGCCCGGGGTCGCCCACCAGCAGGTCCTGCTTGCCGGCGCTGAGCTTCCGCCAGGCGGAGGCAGCCCGCCGGGCCACCGACATGACGCCGGCTTCCTCGGACCAGATCCATTCGGCGTAGCAGGCAAAACCCTCGTGCAGCCAGATGTCCTTCCACGAGGCTGCCGTCAGCGAGTTCCCGAACCACTGGTGGGACAATTCGTGGGCGATGAGCCGCTGGGACTCCCAGTCCTGCCCCAAATGGTTGGGACCGAAGATCGATAAGCTTTGCGCCTCCAGCGGGATCTCCAACTCGTCCCCGGCCACCACAACGGTGTACTCGGCGAAAGGGTACGGGCCGAAGCAATCGATGAAAGTGCGCATCATCTCGGGCTGCCTCGCCAGCCCCGCGCGTGCTGTGTCCGCCAGCGCCGCCGGCACCGCCGCGTACTGGGGCACCTGCGTCGCCGGACGGACGTGATTGAGCGACAGGAGTTCGTAGCGGCCGATCTGGACTGTGGCGAGGTACGTTGCCATGGGTTCGGACTGCTCGTAGACCCAGGTCTCGCGGCTGGACCGGCTGGTGCGGGCAATCAGGATCCCGTTGCACACGGCCCGGTAGTTGGCGTCCGTGGTCACCGAGATCCGGTAGCTGGCTTTGTCCTGCGGGTGGTCGTTGCAGGGGAACCAGGAGGGCGCGCCGTTCGGTTGGCCCGCCACGAGCACGCCGTCGGTCAGTTCCTCCCAGCCCACTTCGCCCCACAGGCCGCGGCGGGGAGAGGGGTTGCCCTCGTAGCGGATGTCCAGGGTGAATTCCTCGCCCGGCATCAAGGCGGCGTCGGGGACGATGACGAGCTGGTCGGCGCGCTGGCTGAACTTGCGGACCCTCCGCCCGCTGAGCTGGATCTTGGTGGCCCGGAGCCCGGTCATGTCAAGCACGACGGCCGACGTCGGGCGCTGCGTGATGGCATGCACCACGGCCCGCCCGGTCAGGCGGTTGCTGCTGAGCTTGTAGTCCAGCTCGAGTTCATAGCGGGTGACCCGGTAGGCATCGGTGCCATGGCCGGGCAGGTACGGATCCGGGGAACCGGCGGCGTCGTCCGAGGGCAGGCCGCCTCCGGTGCCGGCTGCGGCAGTGGGACTCTGGGGGCTGGAACTCATAAACCGGCCTTCGGGATTGCAGGTGCGTGATGGGCGGGGCGGGGCTACTTCGGCTTGGGGGCAGGCACAGCCGGTCCGCCCCACGGGCTCACCGGATTGCCCATCCAGTACGTCGCGGCGGGCACCGTTTCACCCCGCATCACGAGGGATGCCGGGCCCACCGTGCCGCCCTTGCCGATCCGGGCCTGCGGAAGGATGACACCGTGCGGGCCCATCGTTGCCCCGTCCTCGAGCGTAACAGTGTCGATGCTCATCACGCGGTCGTGGAAGAGGTGGGTCTGGACCACGCAGCCGCGGTTGACCGTGGAGTTCCGGCCCAGGGTCACGAGGTCCGCTTCGGGTAGCCAGTAGCTTTCGCACCACGTGCCGGCGCCGATCCTGGCGCCGAGGGCCCGGAGCCACCAGACCAGGGCCGGGGTCCCGGTGGCCGCACGGGCGAACCACGGGGCGCTGACCATTTCGATGAAGGTGTCCACGACCTCGTTGCGCCAGATGAAGGAACTCCACAGCGGATGCTCGCCGGGCCTGATGCGTCCCACGAGCAGCCATTTCGCCACTACGGCGCTGCCGGCCGCCACGGCGCCGGCGAGCAGGATCACGACGCCGCCCAGGAGCGCTGCGATGCCGTAATTGAAGACCGTGGCAAGCCAGTCGAAGGCGAGGAACACGCCGGCGGCGATCGCGACCGTCGCCACGACGGGGACAAAGCGGCACAGTTCCCACAGCGCGCGGGCGATCTTGAGCCTCAGCGGCGGCTGGTAGGTCCTGGTGTCATCGGAGGCGATGGCGGTGCGCCGGAGCCTGACCGGCGGGCTGCCCAGCCAGGACGTCCCGGACTTCGCCTTCGCGGGAGTTGCCGACAGCACCGCGACCAGGGAGTTCTTGGGCACATTGCGTCCCGCCGCGGTCATGCCGGAGTTGCCGAGGAAGGAGCGTTTGCCGATTTTGGCCGGGGCGATCCGCAACCAGCCGCCGTCGAGCTCATAGGAGGCCACCATGGTGTCGTCGGCCAGGAAGGCGCCCTCACCCACCGTGGTCATCTTGGGGATCAGCAGGACGGTCGAGGCCTCCACGTTTTTGCCGATCCTGGCGCCGAGCAGGCGCAGCCAGACCGGTGTGAAGAGGCTGGCGTAAAGGGGGAAGAGCAGGTCACGGGCCAGGTCCAGGACCCGTTCGGTGGCCCAGACCTGCCAGCCGATCCTGCTGCGCACCCGGTAGTAGCCTTCGGCCAGCCCCACACCGAGGAGACGGGTGGTGAGGAGGATCAGCACAAGGTTGGACAGGAACCAGGTCAGGGCCGCCGGCGGCAGGGACAGCAGGAGCTGCGGCAGTGCTGCGGTCAGCGAGTCGCTGCCGCGGATGAAGCCAAAGACCACAAGGGCCGCGGCGGCGGCGGAGAGATAGGGAATCAGGGCCAGGACGGCCGAGGCGGTCGCGAAGCCGGCAAACCAGAGCCGGCCGATCAGCGGGTGCTCGGGGGGAGTGTCCGGCCAGGAGTGTTTGGCCTTGCCCCGCCGCTCGGCCGGGGATCCGGCGACGAGTTGCCCGGACTTCACCTTGCCCAGCACGGCCGAGCCGGGTTCCACCTGGGCTCCGGCGCCGATCGTGGCGCCCGGCATCAGGGTACTTCGGGCACCGACCGTTGCGCTGGCGCCGATATGGATGGCGCCGATATGGACAATGTCACCGTCGATCCACCAGCCGGACAGGTCGACTTCCGGCTCGATATTGCAGCCGCTGCCGAGTGAGAGCAGGCCGGTGACCGGCGGCAGCGAGTGGAGCTGGACATTGTTGCCGATTGTGGCCCCGAGGGCCCGGGCGTAGTACGGCACCCAGGGGGCACTGGCCAGGCTGACTGCGCCGGCCAGGTCCTGGATCTGTTCGGCCAGCCACAGGCGCAGGTGCACCCGGCCGGAGCGCGGGTAGGTTCCGGGCATCACCTTGCGGAGCAGCAGGCGGGCGGCGGCGATGGAGATCAGCATCCGCCCCAATGGGCTGACGAAGACGAGCCACGAGGCCGCGACCCACCACCAGGACACGGTGGGCGCCGCCGTGAAGCCGGCAAGGGAGGAGAGCAGATTGTTCGCCGCCATCAGGTAGGTCAGCCAGCGCATGCCCACCAGGAGGTGCAGCGGGACACCCATCAGGGTCTGGAAGACCTGTGACTTCCGGGCGGTCCGGCGGACCGTGCGCTCCGGGGCGGGCCCGGCACCGCCCTCGGGCAGCGACTGGCGGGCGGCGTCGATGAGCGCCCCGACGCGGGGGGTGGCGTAGATGTCGGCCACCGTGATGGTGGGGTACCGCACGCGGAGGGCGGAGACAAGTTGCGCGGCAGCGAGGGAACCGCCCCCGTAGGCGAAGAAATCGGCGTCCAGGTTGGCCACGGAGCCGCCCAGCACCGCGCTCCACTGCTCCACGATCCAGGCAGCATCGTCCGGGAGGTTCAGCGGGGCCGCAGCGGCGTCGGCGGCACCGGCCCCCGGCAGCGGCCACGGCAGTGCGTGCCGGTCCACCTTGCCGCTGGTCTTGGTGGGCAGCGAATCGACCACGGTCAGCAGCGGGATCAGCGGGGCCGGCAGGCTTTGGCCAAGGAGCTCCCGTGCCGCGGCCAGATCGAGATCCCGGCCACCGGCCGGGGCCAGGTACCCGACAAGAATCTGGTTTCCAGCCGCCGTCGTCTGCACGGTCGCGGCCGCGCCGGCAACATCCGGCAGCGACTGCAGGGCGGCGTCGATCTCACCCAGCTCAATCCGGCGCCCGCCGAGCTTGACCTGTTCGTCGGCGCGGCCCTGGAAGACCAGTCCCTCGGCTTCGTAGCGGACCAGGTCGCCGGAGCGGTAGGCGCGTGTCCAGCCCAGCGACGGCATGGGGGCATACTTCTCGGCGTCCTTCGCCGGGTCCAGGTACCGGGCCAGTCCGACGCCGCCGATGATCAGTTCGCCGATTTCCCCTTCTCCGACCGGCAGGGCGTTGGCGTCGACGACGGCGAGGTCCCAGCCGTCCAGCGGGAGGCCGATCCTGATAGGCCCGGGGCCGCCCAGCTTGGCAGCGCAGGCGACGACGGTGGCCTCGGTGGGGCCGTAGGTGTTCCAGACTTCGCGGCCTTCGACGGCCAGCCGCTCGGTGAGGTCCGGCGGGCACGCTTCGCCGCCGAAGATCAGCAGGCGGACGCTCTCGAGGGACTCCACGGGCCAGAGCGCGGCGAGGGTGGGCACCGTGGAAACGACGGTGATGCCGTGGCTGATCAGCCACGGACCGAGGTCCATGCCGGTCCGGACCAGGGCCCGCGGCGCCGGGACGAGGCAGGCGCCGTGCCGCCAGGCAAGCCACATTTCCTCGCAGGAGGCGTCGAAGGCCACCGACAGGCCGGCCAGGACGCGGTCCTGCGGGCCGATCGGATCGTCCTGGAGGAAGAGCCGGGCCTCGGCGTCGACGAAAGCGGCCGAGGACCGGTGCTGCACGGCGACGCCTTTCGGCGTTCCGGTGGACCCCGACGTGAAGATCACCCAGGCGTCGTCGTCCGGGCCGGGAAGCCGCGGGGCGGGGAACGGCCGGGGCCGCTGGCCCTCGGGCGCAATCTCCCCGGCACCGCGGAGCGTCCCGGCGACCCGGGCTTCGCCGAACACGAGCCTGGCACGCTCTTCCGGGTCGTCCGCGTCCACCGGGACATACGCCGCCCCGACCATCAGGATGGCCAGGATTGAGATGTAGAGCAGATTGGTGCCCGAGGGAATCCGCACGCCGATCTTGTCCCCGGCACCCAGGCCTGCGGCGTGCAGCTCCCTCGCCTTGGCCCTGACCGCCGCCACAAGCTGGGCGTAACTGAGCGACTGGTGGCCGTCGTCGAGCGCCGAGGCATCCGGAAAGCGCTCGGCCGTGTCCAGCAGGATGTCGACGAGGGTCCGTTCCGGCGGTGTGACCAGGGACCCTGAAAGCTGCGCCCCGAAGACCGGGCTGACGGTGGCGGTGGCCTGCGAAAGGTGGCCGTTTGGGGGTTGCTGTTGCTTAGTCACGGGGGGAATCATCTCCGGCCTAGGTGAACGGAAGGCGTCCGCGGTCGCTTTGTGTTAATACTCCGCCTCTGTCCGGACGTCCGCACACTGTTACCTCCCGGGGTGTGCCCGGACCGGACTCAGGGTGCCCCCGGACCGGGCTCAGGGAACCAGGAGGACCTTGCCCGTGGTACGCCGCTGTTCCAGGTCGTCGTGGGCCCGGGCGGCTTCCGCGAGGTCATAGCGGGCGCCAACCCGGACCTTGAGGCTTCCGTTGGCCACCGCGGCGAACAGCTCGTCCGAGCGCCAGCGGCGCTCCTGGGCGTCGCGCAGGAAATGGGCGATCGTTGGCCGGGTCAGGTACAGCGAGCCCCCGGCGTTGAGCCGTTGCGGGTCGAACGGCGGCACGGGCCCGGACGCGGCACCGAACAGCACGAGGGTGCCGCGGATGCGCAGGGAAGCAAGGGAGCCGTCGAACGTGTCCTTGCCAACGCCGTCGTACACGACGTCCGCGCCGGCCCCGTCAGTCAGTTCACGGACCTTGGTGGCGAAGCCGTCATAGCGCAGCACATGGTCCACACCGGCCCCGCGGGCCAGTTGCTCTTTTTCATCGGTGGAGACGCTGGTGATGACGCGCGCGCCCCTGGCCTTGAGCAGCTGGATCAGCAGGAGACCGACGCCGCCCGCTCCTGCGTGCAGCAGGACGGTGTGGCCCGGCTCCACCTTGAAGGAGGAATTGATCAGATAATGCGCGGTGATGCCCTGCAGCGGCAGGGCGGCGGCGGTGAAGTCGTCCACGCCCTGGGGGACCGGCAGCGCTTTGTCCTCATCGATCAGGGCGTAGCCGGCGTAGCAGTTGATGCCTTCAGCCGTGGCCACGCGGTCGCCGGGGGAGAATCCGGTCACGCCGTCGCCGAGTTCCGCCACGGTTCCCGAGGCCTCGGAGCCGGGGGTGAAGGGGTAGGCCACTTTATAGCTGCCGCTGCGCTTGTAGGTGTCAATGAAGTTCACGCCGACGGCGGCGACCTTCACCAGCAGCTGGCCGGGACCCGGAACCGGGCGCTCGACCTCTGCCGGTGTGAGAACCTCGGGGCCGCCTGCCTGGCGGGCGACGATTGCGTGCATCATGTGTGTCCTTGCCTGCTCTGAAGGTGTTGGGGCTAAAGGGTGTTGGGCTAAAGTTCCGGGCTGCGGGTTCCTGGCCCTCATCCTGCACCCATCCTAGAGACACCGGCGCCAACGACGAAGTGACGGCCGGTATCCGGCCGTCACTTCGGGTCAAACAGGAATATCAGGGCCGCTGGCGGAACCCTCCGCGTTCGCGGAGCCGGCCGGCCGCTTAGAAGCGGCGGGTCACCGTGGCCATCGGGCACTCGAAGTGGCGCCCGGCCGAGAGGCCGACGTCGTTGAGGTAGCGGACGATGATGCCGTAGGACTGCAACAGGGTGGTTTCCGTGTAGGGAACCTGGTGCTTCGCGCAGAACTCGCGGACGATCACGGCGGCCTTGTCGAGCTGGGGCCGTGCCATGTCCGGGAAGAGGTGGTGTTCGGCCTGGCGGTTGAGGCCGCCGAGCAGGATGTCCATGAAGCGGCCGCCGGAGATGTTCCGGGACGTCAGGACCTGGCGGCTGAAGAAGTCCACGCGGCTGTCCGCCGGCAGGACCGGCATGCCCTTGTGGTTCGGCGCGAAGGAGGCGCCCATGTAGAACCCGAAGACGGCGAGCTGGACCGCGATGAACGCGAGCGCCATGCCCCAGGGCAGGAATGTGAAGGCAAGCACCGGCAGGAGGCTGAGGCGGACCACGAGGATCGGGATTTCAACCCAGCGGTGCGTGACCTTGGCGCGCTGGAAGATGAACTTGATCGAGTCGATCTGCAGGCCCAGGCCGACGAGGAACAGCAGCGGGAAGAAGAGCCAGCCCTGCTTGCGCGTGAGGAACGAGAGCCGTCCCTGCCGGGTGGCGGCGGCCTCCGGGAAGAATGCGATGGCGCCGGTGGCGATATCCGGGTCCTTGGAAATGACGTTCGGGTGGTTGTGGTGTGCGCCGTGCTTCTGCTCCCACCAGGAGTAGCTGATCCCGGCGACCGACGTGGCGAGCAGCCGTGCGGCCCAGTCATTGGCCCGGCGGGAGGCGAAGATCTGGCGGTGTCCGGCCTCGTGGGCCAGGAAGCTCAGCTGGGTGCAGAGGATGCCCAGGGCGGCGGCGATGAGGAGCTGGAACCAGCTGTCGCCGATCAGGGCAAAGCCGAACCAGGTGGCCGTCATCAGAAGGACCAGGACGGAAAACACCGTGATGTAGAAGCCGACGCGGCGTTCGAGCAGGCCTGCGGCCTTGACCGTCTTAAGGAGTTCCGAATAGCTAAGGACGACGGCGTTGGGCTGGCGGACGCGCGATTTCGGGCGTTCCGGCGTAGCAGTGGTGGGGGTCATGGAGCGCGTGCCTCGTAACTGTTACGGGCAACGCTGCAGCCGACATTCGGACTGCACGGTCTGGATCACCCTTAACCAAGCATACGCCCCCGGCCATTTCCGGCCCCTCCCGGCCCGGCGCCTGCCGCGCACCGGACCCGGCGCCCGGCGGTAGGACAGGGCACGAGGACAAGGCACGCGGGATCGACTGCATAAATATCGGCATCTATGCATACTCTTGCTGTATAGTCCTTGGTATGACTATTTCTGTTGCCGTCTCCGGCGCAAGCGGTTATGCCGGCGGCGAGGTGCTGCGGCTCCTCGCCGGCCACCCCGACGTCACGATCGGCGCCATCACGGCCCACAGCAACGCCGGTTCCAGACTAGGGGAATTGCAGCCGCATCTCCACGGTCTGGCCAGCCGTATCCTCGAAGACACGACGGTGGAGAACCTGGCCGGACACGACGTCGTCTTCCTGGCCCTGCCGCACGGTGCCTCCGCGGAGATCGCCGCGCAGCTGCCGGCCGGCACCGTCGTGATCGACGCCGGCGCCGACCACCGGCTCGAGGATGCCGCCGCGTGGGAGAAGTTCTACGGCTCCCCGCACGCCGGCACGTGGCCCTACGGCCTGCCGGAACTTCCCGGCCAGCGCGAGGCGCTTCGCGGCGCCAAGCGGATCGCCGTCCCGGGCTGCTACCCGACGTCGGCCCTGCTGGCCCTCACCCCGGGCTTCAGCAACCACCTGCTCCAGGCCGACGACGTCGTTATCGTTTCCGCGTCCGGTACGTCCGGGGCCGGCAAAGCCGCCAAGGTCAACCTGATCGGCGCCGAGGTGATGGGCTCCATGAGCCCGTACGGTGTGGGCGGCGGACACCGCCACACGCCCGAGATCGAACAGGGGCTGTCCCGGGCCCTGAACGCCCCCGTCACCGTGTCCTTCACCCCCACGCTGGCCCCCATGAGCCGGGGCATCCTCACCACCGCGACGGCGAAGGTGCGTCCCGGTGTCACCGCCGATGAACTCCGCCGCGCCTGGGCCGAGGCCTACGACGACGAGCCGTTTGTGCACCTGCTGCCCGAAGGCCGCTGGCCCTCCACCAAGTCCGTCCAGGGATCCAACCACGCCGTGATGCAGCTGGCACTGGACGGGCACGCCGGCCGGCTGATCGTCACGTGCGCCATCGACAACCTGACCAAGGGGACCGCCGGCGGGGCCGTGCAGTCCATGAACATTGCCCTCGGCATGGCGGAAACCGCCGGCCTCGATCTGCAGGGAGTTGCACCGTGAGCATCACCGCCCCCCAGGGGTTCCGCGCCGCCGGCGTCACCGCCGGCCTCAAGACCTCCGGCAACCCGGACCTTGCCCTCGTGGTCAACGACGGCCCCTCCAAGGCCGCCGCGGCCGTGTTCACCTCCAACCGGGTGGCCGCAGCCCCCGTGCACTGGTCCCGCGAGGTGGTCAAGGACGGCCGCGTGGACGCCGTCATCCTGAACTCCGGCGGGGCCAACGCCTGCACCGGGCCGCAGGGTTTCCAGAACACCCACACCACCGCCGAGAAGACCGCCGAAGCCCTCGGCCTCTCCGCCACTGACGTCTTCGTCTGCTCCACCGGCCTGATCGGCGAGCAGCTCCCGATGGACAAGATCCTCGCCGGGATCGGCGCCGCCAGCGGAGCGCTCAGCACCGACGGCGGATCCGGCGCCGCCACCGCCATCATGACCACGGACTCCGTGTCCAAGCAGGCCGTCTTCACCGGGGCCGACGCAGAGGGCAAGGAATTCACCATCGGCGGCATGGCCAAGGGCGCCGGCATGCTCGCCCCCGGACTCGCCACCATGCTGGTGGTCCTCACCACGGACGCGGACGTCCAGCCGGACATGCTCGACGTCGTGCTCCGCGACGCCACCCGGGTCACCTTCGACAGGGCGGACTCGGACGGCTGCATGTCCACGAACGACACCGTGGTGCTGCTCGCCTCCGCAGCTTCCGGCGCCGCGCCGTCCGCCGTCGAGTTCGGCCGGGGCCTGACCCAGGTCTGCGCGGAGCTGGCCCGGAAGCTGATCGGCGACGCCGAAGGCGCCAGCCACGACATCGCCATCCGCACCTTCAACGCCGCCAGCGAAAAGGACGCCGAAGTGGTCAGCCGGGCCGTCGCCCGCTCCAACCTCTTCAAGACCGCAATCTTCGGCAAGGACCCCAACTGGGGCCGCGTGCTCTCCGCCGTGGGCACCACCGACGCGGCCTTCGAGCCCGACCAGCTCAACGTATCCATGAACGGCGTGCAGATCTGCCGCAACGGCAGCATCGGCGACGACCGCAGCCTCGTGGACCTGGAACCCCGGGAGGTGCTCGTCGAGATCGACCTCCAGTCCGGTGACGCCGAGGCCACCATCCTGACCAACGACCTCACCCACGAGTACGTCCACGAAAACAGCGCCTACTCCAGCTGACCCCCTGGGGGCACAGTAAGGACGAGCATTAAGGACGAACAGCATGAACACCCAGACCCGCGAGACCACGTCCATGTCCGATGCCCAGGGCAAAGCCGGCACCCTGATCGAGGCACTGCCCTGGATCCAGCGCTTCGCCGGCACCACGATGGTGATCAAATACGGCGGCAACGCCATGGTCAACGATGAGCTCCGCCGCGCCTTCGCCGAGGACGTCGTTTTCCTGCACCACGTCGGCATCCACCCGGTGGTGGTGCACGGCGGCGGCCCGCAGATCAACGCCATGCTCAGCCGGCTCGGGATCGAATCCGAGTTCAAGGGCGGGCTGCGGGTCACCACACCCGAGGCCATGGACGTGGTCCGGATGGTCCTTACCGGCCAGGTCGGCCGCGAACTCGTGGGCCTGATCAACTCGCACGGACCCTACGCCGTCGGCATGTCGGGGGAGGACGGCGGACTGCTCCGCGCCGTCCGGACCGGCACCGTCGTGGACGGCGAAGAGGTGGACCTGGGCCTGGTGGGCGAGGTCGTCGGCGTAAACCCCGAGGGAATCCTGGACATCGTCGCGGCCGGCCGGATCCCGGTGATTTCGACGGTGGCGCCGGAGATCTTCGATGACGGCAGCGGCGACCCGGGAGCAAGGCAGGCGCAGACCACCGGCCAGGTGCTGAACGTCAACGCTGACACCGCCGCTGCGGCCCTGGCGGAAGCCCTCGGCGCCTCCAAGCTGGTCATCCTCACCGACGTCGAGGGACTCTTCAACAACTGGCCGGACCGCTCCTCGCTGATTTCCTCGCTTACCGCGTCGGAACTGCGGGAGCTGCTGCCGCGGCTGGAGTCAGGCATGATCCCGAAAATGGAAGCCTGCCTCAAAGCCGTCGAAGGCGGCGTTGAACGCGCGCACATCGTGGACGGCAGGCTGCCGCACTCGATGCTGCTGGAAACCTTCACGACGGCGGGTATCGGCACCCAGGTCGTCCCGGACGAGGACAACAAATGAACCAGATCGAAACTGCACCATCCACGGACCTCGAGCACTCCCCGGAGGGGGAGCTGCTGGGGATCGTCCACTCGCACGCCACCGGCGCCCAATGGCTGGCCCGTTATGCGTCGTCGCTGCTTGGTGTCTTCGGCACCCCGCAGCGGGTCCTGGTCCGCGGCTCCGGCTGCCTCGTCTGGGACGCCGACGGCAAGGAATACCTGGACCTGCTGGGCGGAATCGCGGTCAACGCCCTGGGCCACGCGCACCCCTTCGTCACCTCGGTGATCTCCAGCCAGCTCGCCACCCTGGGCCACGTCTCCAACTTCTTCACGAGCCCCACCCAGATCGCGCTGGCCGAGAAACTGCTGGACATCACCAAGGCACCGGCCGGTTCCAGGGTGTTCTTCGCCAACTCCGGCACCGAGGCCGTCGAGGCCGCGTTCAAGCTGGCGCGCCGGAACACGGGCGCCAGCCAGGCCGCGGCAGCGGACAGCGCCAGCCCGGACAGCACAGGTAAACAGCGCACCAAGATCATCGCGCTCGAAGGCGCCTTCCACGGCCGGACCATGGGCGCCCTGGCCCTCACCGCGAAAGAAGCCTACCGGGCGCCGTTCGCCCCGCTGCCCGGCGGCGTCGTACACATCCCCTTCGGTGACATTGACGCGCTCCGGGCCGCGGTGGACGACACCACCGCCGCCGTCTTCCTCGAACCGATCCAGGGCGAGGCCGGTGTCCGGCCGCTGCCCGCCGGCTACCTGGCGGCCGCGCGGGAGGCCACGAGCGCCGCCGGTGCCCTGCTGATCCTCGACGAGGTCCAGACCGGCATCGGCCGCACCGGCAAGTGGCTGGCCAGCGAAGACGCCGGGATTGTGCCCGACGCCGTCACCCTCGCCAAGGGCCTGGGCGGCGGCTTCCCGATCGGCGCCCTCGTCACCTTCGGCCCGGAAACGTCCTCGCTGCTGACCGCCGGCCAGCACGGGACGACGTTCGGCGGCAACCCGGTGGCCACCGCGGCGGCCCTGGCCACCCTGCATGTCCTGGAGAACCAGCACGTGCTGGACCGCGTCCGGGAGGTGGGGGAGCACCTGCGTGCCGGCCTCGCCGCGATCGACGGCGTCACCGAAGTACGCGGCGAGGGGCTCCTGGTCGGCTTCGACCTCGACGCCGACGTCGCCCCCGCAGTTGTCACCGCGGGACTCGACGCGGGCTTCATCGTCAACAGCCCCGGCCCGCACACGATCCGGCTCGCGCCGCCGCTGATCCTCACCACCGAACAGGCCGACCGCTTCCTCGCGGCAGTGCCCGCACTCCTCCGGACCGCAAAGGACGCCCAGTGACCACGCCCGACATTTCGCCCGACATTTCGACCGTGACGTCGACCGCGACGTCGACCAGCCAGGTCCGCCACTTCCTCAAGGACACCGACCTCACCCCGGCCGAACAGGCCGAGGTCCTGGACCTCGCCGTCCGGATGAAGGCCGCCCCCTACAGCGTGCAGCCTTTCGCCGCGGAGGGCAGCGGCCGCAAGACCGTCGCCGTGATCTTCGACAAGACCTCCACCCGGACGAGGGTCTCCTTCGCCACCGGCGTGGCCGACATGGGCGGCAACGCGCTCATCATCAACCCGGGCGAGGCTCAGATCGGGCACAAGGAGTCTGTCGCGGACACCGCCCGGGTCCTGGAGCGCATGGTGTCCACCATCGTGTGGCGCACCGGGGCCCACTCCGGGCTCGTCGCCATGGCCAGGAACTCCCGCGTGCCGGTCATCAACGCCCTGTGCGATGACTACCACCCCTGCCAGCTCCTCGCCGACCTGCTCACCATCAAGGAACACAAGGGCGACCTGGCGGGCCTCACCATGAGCTACTTCGGCGACGCCGCCAACAACATGGCCAACTCCTACCTGCTGGCCGGCGTCACCGCGGGGATGCACGTCCGCATCGCCGGCCCGGACGGCTACCTGCCGTCCCCGGAAATCATTGCGGCGGCCGAGGACCGGGCGGCGGAGACCGGCGGCTCGGTGCTGGTCACGGTGGACGCTGCCGAGGCGCTGCTCGGCGCCGACGTCGTCGCCACCGACACCTGGGTCTCCATGGGCCAGGAAGACGAGAAGGAAGCCCGGCTGCAGCTGTTCCGCGGCTACGCCGTGGACGAAGCGGCGATGAAGCTCGCGGCGCCGGACGCCGTCGTGCTCCACTGCCTGCCCGCCTACCGCGGCTACGAGATCGCCGCGGCCGTGATCGATGGCCCGCAGTCCATCGTCTGGGACGAGGCCGAGAACCGGCTGCACGCCCAGAAGGCCCTGATGGCCTGGCTGATGCACCGCTCCGGGCTCGCCGTTGTCGAAGGACTCGGATAGTGTCCGTCCAGCCTGCCTCCCCGGGGGCCAGCCCGGCCACCAAGACGGCCCGGCAGGCGCGCATCACCGCGATTCTCACCGGTGAGTCCGTCCGCTCGCAGGCGGAACTGGCGGCGCTGCTCGCGGACGACGGCGTCCAGGTCACCCAGGCCACGCTGTCCCGCGATCTGGTGGAACTTGGCGCGGTCCGGGTCCGCGGGAAGGAAGGCGTCCTCGTCTACGCGGTGCCGGGGGAGGGCGGGGAGCGCGCGGCCAGGAGCGGCGTCACCCAGGAGATCCTCGATGCGAGGCTGGCCCGGCTCTGCGGGGAACTGCTGGTCACCGCCGAAGCGTCCGCGAACATCGTGGTGCTCCGGACCCCTCCGGGCGCGGCCAACTTCCTGGCCCTGGCGATCGACCACTCCGTGATGCCCTCCATTCTCGGTACCATCGCCGGGGACGACACCGTGCTGCTGGTCACCCGGGACCCCCTCGGCGGGGCTGACGTGGCCGCGCGGTTCCTGCAGCTGGCCGAAGAGGCCGTTCAATGAACTTGCACCAGACAACCAAGAACCCCAACAACTAAGGAGCATGTGAAGTGACTGAGCGTATTGTTTTGGCCTACTCCGGTGGCCTGGATACTTCCGTAGCCATCGGCTGGATCGGTGAAGCGACCGGCGCCGAGGTTATCGCCGTGGCGGTCGACGTCGGACAGGGCGGCGAGTCGCTGGAGACGATCCGTCAGCGCGCCCTGGGCTGCGGCGCCGTCGAGGCCTACGTGGCCGACGCGTCCGACGAGTTCGCCAACGAGTACTGCATGCCCACGCTGAAGGCGAACGCCCTTTACCAGGGCCACTACCCGCTGGTCTCGGCGATCTCCCGCCCGGTGATCGTCAAGCACCTGGTCAAGGCCGCCCGCGAATTCGGCGCCACCACCGTGGCCCACGGTTGCACGGGCAAGGGCAACGACCAGGTCCGTTTCGAAGTCGGCATCCAGACGCTCGGCCCGGACCTGAAGTGCATCGCACCGGTCCGCGACCTCGCCTTGACCCGCGACAAGGCCATCGCCTTCGCCGAGGAAAAGGGACTGCCGATCGAGACCACCAAAAAGAACCCGTACTCGATCGACCAGAATGTCTGGGGCCGCGCCGTCGAAACCGGTTACCTCGAGGACATCTGGAACGCCCCCACGAAGGACATCTACGACTACACCGCGACGCCGGAATTCCCGCCGGCGCCCGATGAGGTCACCATCTCCTTCGAGGCCGGCGTGCCGGTCGCGATCGACGGCGTCAAGGTCACCCCGCTGCAGGCCATCATGGAACTCAACCGCCGTGCCGGCGCCCAGGGCGTCGGCCGGATCGACGTCGTCGAGGACCGCCTCGTCGGCATCAAGTCCCGCGAAATCTACGAGGCGCCGGGAGCGATGGCGCTGATCACCGCGCACAAGCACCTTGAGGACATCACGGTCGAGCGCGAGCAGGCCCGCTTCAAGGCCACGGTCGGCCAGCGCTGGTCCGAACTGGTCTACGACGGCCAGTGGTTCTCCCCGCTCAAGCGCTCCCTCGACGCCTTCATCGAGGACACCCAGCGCTACGTCACCGGTGACATCCGCATGGTGCTGCACGGCGGCCAGGCGATCGTCAACGGACGCCGCTCCGAGACCTCGCTCTACGACTTCGACCTCGCCACCTACGACACCGGCGACACCTTCGACCAGTCGATGGCCCGCGGTTTCATCGAGCTGTGGGGCATGTCCGCCAAGGTTGCCTCCGGCCGCGACATCCGCGTAGCAGGAAAGTAGCGCCGGTGGCTGAGCAAAAGTCTGAAGCCACTAACACTGGAGCGCTGTGGGGCGGCCGGTTCGCCGGCGGCCCCGCCGACGCCCTCGCGGCACTGAGCAAATCCACGCACTTCGACTGGCGGCTGGCCCGTTACGACATCGCCGGGTCCAAGGCGCACGCCCGTGTGCTGCACAAGGCCGGATTGCTCGACGACGCCGAACTCGCGGGCATGCTCGACGCCCTGGGCCGGCTGGATGCGGACGTTGCCTCCGGCGCGTACACGCCGGCGGAGTCGGATGAGGATGTGCACGGCTCGCTGGAACGCGGGCTCATCGAGCGCGCCGGGACCCAACTGGGCGGCAAACTCCGCGCCGGCCGGTCACGCAACGACCAGGTGGCGACGCTGGGGCGGATGTTCCTGCGCGACCACGCCCGGATCATCGCCCGCGGTGTGCTCGCCACCATCGATGCCCTCGTGGGGCAGGCCGAGGCGCACCGGGGCGTGGCCATGCCCGGCCGCACGCACCTGCAGCACGCCCAGCCAGTCCTGCTCAGCCACCACCTGCTGGCCCACGCCTGGGCGCTGCTGCGCGATGTGCAGCGGCTTCAGGACTGGGACAAACGGGCGGGCGTTTCGCCGTACGGCTCCGGGGCCCTGGCGGGCTCCTCGCTCGGCCTGGACCCGGAAGCCGTGGCCGCGGAACTGGGCTTCTTCTCCGCCACGCACAACTCGATCGACGGCACCGCCTCCCGCGACGTCTTCGCCGAGTTCGCGTGGATCGCCGCCATGATCGGCGTGGACCTGTCCCGGGTCTCGGAGGAAGTCATCCTCTGGGCCACGAAGGAGTTCTCCTTTGTGACCCTGCACGATTCCTACTCCACGGGCTCCTCGATCATGCCGCAGAAGAAGAACCCCGATGTGGCGGAACTGGCCCGCGGCAAGGCCGGCCGGCTGATCGGCAACCTGACCGGGCTGCTGGCCACGCTCAAGGGCCTGCCGCTCGCGTATAACCGCGACCTGCAGGAGGACAAGGAACCGGTCTTCGACGCCGCAGATACCCTGGAAGTCCTGCTTCCGGCCGTCTCCGGCATGATCGCGACGCTGACGTTCAATACCGAACGGATGGAGTCCCTGGCTCCGCAGGGCTTCGCGCTGGCCACGGACATCGCCGAATGGCTGGTCCGCCAGGGTGTCCCGTTCCGCGAGGCGCATGAGCTCTCCGGTGCCGCCGTGAAGCAGGCTGAAAGCCGCGGCGTCGAACTCTGGGACCTGACGGACGGGGAATACGCCGCCATCTCGGAGCACCTGACCCCGGAGGTACGCACGGTCCTGTCCACGGAAGGCTCGCTGAACAGCCGGAACTCCCAGGGCGGCACCGCGCCGGCCGCCGTCGAGCGCCAGCTGATGGCCCTCGAGGGCGAGCTCGCCGGCGTCCGCGGGTACGCGGGCTAGCGACAAACGCTCTCTCACGTCCTGCAGCATTTCCGCCGGCGCTCCTGCACTGCCTGCAGGAGCGTCGGCGGATTTCCTGCCAAAAGTGAGGGAGCGTTGTGCCTTTGCCGCCGAAAACTCCCAGCTAGCATTGCGGCATGAGCGAAACCTTCCGCCAACTGCTGCGTGGCCTGCCCGATTTCCCTGATGTGCTCCCGGAGTTCGACCCGGCCGGCGCCCCCGCGGATCCCGCGGTGCTGTTCCGGCAGTGGCTCGGGGAGGCGCTGGACGCCGGCGTCCCGCAGCCCAACGCCTGCAGCCTTGCCACGGTGGACGGGCTCGGAGGCCCCTCCTCCCGGATGCTGATCCTGAAGGACCTCGACGACGACGGCTGGCACTTCGCCACGTCCCGCACCTCGCGGAAGGGCCGGGAACTCGCGGCGAATCCGCAGGCGGCCCTGAACTTCTACTGGCAGCAGCAGGGCCGGCAGGTCCGCGTCGCCGGCGGCGTTGTGGAGCTGTCCTTGGCGGCGTCCCTGTCCGACTGGCATGCCCGGCCCGGCGCCGACGGCAGCGACAACCCGGACTGGCAGCTGTACGCCCTCCGGCCCCGCGAGATCGAGTTCTGGCAGGCCCGGCACGACCGCCGGCACATCCGCCACCGCTACGGCCCGGAGTCTTTCAGTTAATCGTCTTTCGGCTAATCCGGATGTATTCAGGGCGCTCGGTTAGGATGTTCGCCATGACCCCCATCACGCCGGAAAACCTCCTCGAAGAACTGCGCCGCGCCGCCGGCGTCGTCGCCGGAACCACTGCCGCCTTGTCCGAAGAGGACGTCAAGGCGCCCTCGGAACTGCCGGGCTGGACGCCCGGCCATGTGCTGGCCCACCTCAGCGGCATCGCCAACGCGATGGCCCGCCAGCTGGAATTCGCTGCCCGGGGCGACAGCATCGAACTCTACGACGGCGGCTTCGAAGGCCGGACCCGCGCCATCGACATGGCAGCCGGACACACCCTGGCCGAACACCGTGCCGATGTGGACGCCGCCCTGGGCCGGGCCCTGCATGAATTTGAAACGCTCGACGCCGCCGGCTGGCAGGCGCCCATCAGCTACCGCGGGGGAGTCGTGTTCGATGGCGGGCTGGCGCTCTGGCGCGAACTCACCATCCACGCCACCGACCTCGGCACGGGCCGCGGCCCGGAAACCTGGAGCCGGCCGTTCTGCGAGCACCTCTTCGAGTTCCTGGCCGCGCGCGTCCCGGAGGGGGAGCGGTTCGTCCTCCAGCCGCTCGGCCTGCCGGCCGTGGCCATCGGGGCCCCCGGCGGCCGGTCGACGGCCATCAACGGGATGCTGACCGACATCGCGGCCTGGCTCGCCGGACGCACGCCGACCCTCGGCAGCCTGCGCGCCACTGCGGCGGCCGACGGCGTCGACCTCCCCGCGCTGCTGCCGTGGCCGGCCGGGGTGCCCGCCACCCGCTGAGACCTCCGCCGAGGTGAGATTTCGCGCCCATGTTCCTTCGCGACATGGGCGCGAAATCTCACCTCGGCGCCGGCTAAGGGCCGGCGCTACACGGCGGGGGCCAGTTGGCGCTCCCGGTCCAGGAGGCTCTCCTTGATAGCCAGCCCCCAGCGGAAGCCGCCCAGGCTGCCGTCGGTGCGGATGACACGATGGCAGGGTACGAAGAGCGCCGCCGCGTTGAAGGCACAGGCGCTGGCCGCGGCGCGCACGGCCTTCACGTTTCCGGACAGCTCCGCGTATTCGGTGTAGGTCACGGGGTGTCCCGCCGCGACGGTGCGGAGCATGTCCCAGGCATGGCCGCGGAACGGACCCGACTTCTGCAGCACCGGCACCCCCATCGCCGGTTCGGGGTTACCGGCGTAAAACTCCTCGACGGCGTCCGAGATGGCGACCAGCCCTGTGACGGTTTCGTATTCACCGGGCAGCAGGTCCGCGTGGATCTGCCCGGTCAGCTCGCCGGGAACGGCGGTCCACCCTGAGGCAAGCACCGACCCGTCCCGGGCAATGATGGTGAAGGGGCCGTCCGGGGTGGACATGGTCAACAACTGGGCTTTCATGATTTCACTTTCTTCGAAGGAGCGGACGGCCTGCGCGCCGTGGCCTGGGCGGTGGCCGCCGCGCGCCACAGGTGCATCGTGGCATAGGAGCGCCAGGGACTGAGCTCACGGAAGTCAGGACTCAGGCGGGCTTGGGCGGACACGGCCGCGCCGCCAGTATCCACGGCGAGCGAGCGGATGCCATTGCGCACCGCCGCATCGTTGGCCAGGAAGACATCAGGGGCGCCGATCACCCGCATCGCCACGTAGCCAACCGTCCACGGCCCGACGCCGGAAAGGGGCAGAAGTTTGGACTCCAGCCCGGGAAGGGCATCGCCGTACCCGAAGTCGAGCACTCCCGACGCCATCGCGGCGGCAGCACCCCGGACCGAGTCGATGCGGCGTTGCGGGCCGCGGAGCAGCTGGAAACCGGTTTCCGCAATTTCGCCCGCGGTCGGGAAGATCCGGTCCAGGCCGTCGGCGGGAACCAGGCTCACGCTCCCTGCCTCGGAGAGTTGGACCAGCGCCGTCCGCGCCGCGGCGACGGTGATCTGCTGGCCGATCATGGCCCGGATCAGCAGTTCCTGCGGATCGACGGCGCCCGGCATACGCATGCCCGGCGTGGCAGCGACGCTGGCTGCCAGCCGCGGATCGGACCCCAACGTCGCGTCGATGGCGACGGGGTCGGCGTCGAGATCCAGCAGCCGGCGGACCCGGCTGAGCAGGGAGGGCAGGTCCCGGAGGTCGACGGCGCCGATGGTCAGCACCAGCGGGCGGCCCGCTGTGCCGGCATCGTAGTCCACCCGGAAGCGGGCGTCGCCGTGGGCCAGGCGAAGGGTCCGGGCGTAGGAGGTGGACGAGCCTTCCTCGATGCCGGGGATGGCCCGGACCGCGAGGAAATTGAAGACCCCCGGATCGAAGGGCTCGCGGTATGGCAGGTTCAGGGCCAGGGCTGTCGACGACACGGCGGTCACGGCAGGCGACCGGTGGTGCCGGGCGGTGGCCCGCAGCGCCGAGGGGGTCATGGCGAAGACCTCGCCGATAGTCTCGTTGAACTGGCGGACACTGCTGAAGCCGGCCGCGAAGGCAATGTCGGCGGCCTTCATGGTGGTGGAGACGAGCAGGGTGCGGGCGGTCTGGGCCCGGCTCGCCCTTGCGAGGGACAGCGGTCCCGCGCCGAGTTCGTGGCTCAGGATCCGATTGAGCTGCCGCGAGGAGTACCCGAGGCGGGCGGCGAGCCCTTCCACGCCGTCACGGTTGATCACCCCGTCGTTGATCAGCCGCATGGCCCGCCCGGCGATGTCCGAGCGGAGGTTCCAGGCGGGCGTGCCGGGGACGGCCTCGGGCAGGCAGCGTTTGCAGGCCCGGTAACCGGCGTCGTGCGCGGCAGCGGAGGTTTCGTAGAACGTGACGTTCCCCGCCTTGGGGGTCCGGGCCGGGCATGACGGCCGGCAGTAGATGCCCGTGGTGCGGACAGCGGTGTAGAACTGCCCGTCGAACCGGGTGTCCCGGGCATCGATTGCCCGGTAGCGCTGCCAGAAGTCCATGAGTTCATCCTGCCAGCTTCCGGGTACTGCTGCTAGCGGAAATCGGACACGGCCGTGGAGGGGGATCCGGATGGTTTGTTAAAGTCGGAGCATGAGTGTGACGCCTCCCGCCAGCGTGCCCGGCAGTGCACTGCCTGCCGGCAGGCTCCGGGAGCTCCTGTCCGCAGACGCCCGGCAGGTGGCGCCGCTGCTGCTCGGCGCGGTGCTGACGCACGAGGGGCGCGACGGCCCGGTGTCCGTGCGGATCACCGAGGTGGAGGCCTACCTGGGCCCGCACGACTCACCGCACCCGGATCCCGGCTCGCACACTTTCCGCGGCGCCACCGCCCGCAACGCCCCGATGTTCGGCCCGGCCGGCCATCTGTACGTCTACTTCACCTACGGCATGCACCACTGCGCCAACATCGTGTGCGGGCCGGCGGGGGTGGCCTCCGCCGTGCTGCTGCGGGCCGGCGAGATCGTGGCCGGGGAGGACCTGGCACTCACCCGGCGGCCGACGTCGAAGTCCTCCACGGACCTGGCAAGCGGCCCTGCCCGGCTCGCCACCGCGCTCGACATCACGACGGCGGACAGCGGCCGGGACGCGCTCGGGGCCCCGTTCCGGCTGGAACTCCCGGCGCTCCAGGCCGTGGATGTCAGCGCCGGACCACGCGTCGGTGTCTCCGGCGCGGGGGGCACCCACGACTACCCGTGGCGATTCTGGCTGAACGGCGACCCGACCGTCTCGCGCTACAAGGCGGCGAAAGTGCGCCCGGGCTAGCGGCCGCGGCGGTGGTTCCCTGGCATCCGGTCGCGGGGGAATGATGAGTTCTTATGGGTGAGGGCAAGCCGGGCAAGCCGGGCAAGCCGCGCAGCGAGCTCGAACGGCTTGAGATCTTTGAGCAGCTGGCCGCCCCCTGCTCGTGGAGGCGACCGAGGCAGTGGCCGGCATGGTCACCCCTGAGATGGTCCAGGGACGCCAGCACGTGACGCCGGAACCGGCCCCGGATCATGGCCGTGACACTTTCGAGGACGTCCTCTACGGGAGGCTCCTGCACGGCGATGCCGACCGGTTCCACCGCTCGGCATGGGCACAGGACAACAATCGTCTCAGTGCCGCGGCGGCCCCACGGTTCGACGCGGAACAAGCGCTCCGCACAGCGCTCGACGTCGTGAGGTACGCATTCGCGAACTGCCTCCTGCGCTCACCCGCTGTGCCGCCGGACGACGCCGGGCCCCCGGCGGAGACTTAGGGAGTTTCAGGACGCGGCGAGGGTGGGGACCGCGCCCTCGGCTCCGAGGGCGAACGGGGCAAGGCGGCGCCGGAGGTCTTCGCGCGCGTGCGGCCACTCCTGCGAGAGGATCGAGTAGACGGCGGTGTCCGCGCGGCCCCCGCCGGGCGCCGCGCGGTGGCCGCGGAGGACCCCCTCGAAGCGGGCGCCGAGCCGTTCGATCGCCGTCGCGCTCCGGGTGTTGCGGGTGTCGCAGCGGAACGCCACCCGGTGGACTGCCAGGACGTCAAAGGCGTGGGCCAGGAGCATATGCTTGCTGGCAGGATTGACGTGGCTGCCCCAGAACTGCCGCCCGAAGAACGTCCCCCCGATTTCGAGGCGCTGTTGGGTCGGGGCGAAGTCACGAAGGGACGTGGTGCCCAGGAGGGCGCCGGTCCGGCCGTCCGTCACAGCGAAGGCGATGGTGGCGGGATCATCCAGCCGGGACTGGAACAGTGCTGCCAGCTCGCCAACCGTCCCGGGCAGCGGGGCCGCCATGCCCGCCCACATGCCGGGATCCACAAAATCAAAGAGACCTTCCGCGTGGTCCGGGGCGAGCGGAACCAGGTGCACCCCGTGGCCGGAGAGGACGATGTCGTGTCGCATTGGAGCATTCAATCACCGCCGGGGTGGACGGAACGGTCGAATCCGGCGCCGCTGAAATGAACATTTGCTGACTGCCAGGTTGCCGGGGATCAAGCGGACGCGCCGGACGCCGCAGGACCAGCCAGTAAGGTTGTTGGGTGAATCCCAGCGAGCTCCACCAGACCACGATGACCATGAATGAGACCACCGCGGATGAGACCGCCGCGCAGGTGGCCGGGCTGATCAGCAGCCTGTGCGCCACCATCCCCGACTACCCCAAGCCCGGCATCGTCTTCAAGGACCTGACCCCCGTCTTCGCCGACGGCGCGGCACTGAAAGTTGTCGTGAACGCCCTGGTGGCGCCCTTCACGGGCCAGTTCGACGCCGTCGCCGGGGTGGAGGCCCGCGGCTTCCTGCTCGCTGCCGCTGCCGCGTACGCCACCGGCACGGGCGTCATCACCGTCCGCAAGGCCGGCAAGCTGCCGCGGGAAGTGGTCTCCGAGGACTACGCCCTCGAATACGGCAACGCCACCCTGGAGCTGCACACCACCGACCTCGCTCCGGGCAGCCGCGTCCTGATCCTCGACGACGTCCTCGCCACGGGTGGCACTCTCGGCGCCGCCGTGCGTCTGTTCGAACGCTGTGGCGTGGAGGTCGCCGGTGTGGGTGTTGTCATGGAACTCGGCGACCTCGGTGGCCGCTCGGCCCTCTGTGGCCACCGGGTCAGCTCACTGCTGCGCCTGTAACCCGTTCCCTGCCGAGTTCCCTGCCGCGCCGGCAGGTCGGGGCGTGCCCCCGGAAGCAACGGACGATTGCGCTTTGCTGGGTAGAATGCCTGCAAAAACTGACATGTGCCGGTGGGGAGACCGAAATGGTTGTAGAATGGTTGGTCTGTCTTTTTCGATAGGGGAACGTTCGATGCACGACGCTGATTTGGCCCATGAACGCGACTATGTGGCCGGACTTTACGCCCGGCTGGATGAGTTGCGGGCGGAAAAGCGCGCCCAGCTGGCGCAGGTACGGCGCGCCGGTGCGGTGGGCACCATGCAGAACGTCTCCGAGCGGGACGCGTTCGCGGCACTGTACGAGGACCGCCTCGCCCAGCTCGACGCCGTCGACGACCGGCTGGTGTTCGGCCGCCTCGACCTCGACTCCGGGGAGGCCCAATACATTGGCCGCATCGGCCTGACCACCGAGGACCTCCAGCGCCTCATGCTGGACTGGCGCGCGCCGGAAGCCGGCCACTTCTACCAGGCCACGGCGTTCGACCGGCAGGGTGTACGCCGCAGGCGCCACCTCATCCTGCAGGGCCGCGAGGTGAAAGCGATCGAGGATGACGTCCTCGACGCCGACCTTCTCGCCGACAACGACTCCCTCCAGGGCGAGGGCGCGCTGCTGGCAGCCCTGAATTCCAAGCGGACCGGACGGATGTCAGACATTGTCGGGACCATCCAGTCTGAGCAGGACCGGATCATCCGCTCCTCGATCTCCGGCGCCCTCGTGGTCCAGGGTGGT
Source organism: Pseudarthrobacter kochi (assembly GCF_055412805.1). Taxonomy (NCBI): domain Bacteria; kingdom Bacillati; phylum Actinomycetota; class Actinomycetes; order Micrococcales; family Micrococcaceae; genus Pseudarthrobacter; species Pseudarthrobacter kochi. The sequence goes on along the minus strand of NZ_JBVAYV010000003.1, from coordinate 3,624 downwards.
CCCGGCACCGGCAAGACCGCCGTCGCGCTGCACCGCGCCGCCTACCTGCTCTACACCCACCGGGACCGGCTCAAGACCGCCGGCGTCCTGCTCGTGGGACCGTCGTCGTCGTTCATGAAGTACATCGAGCGCGTGCTGCCGTCGCTCGGTGAAACCGGCGTCGTGATGGCGAGCGTTGGCCGCCTGATGCCCGGTATCCATGCGGTCGCCGAGCCCGAGTCCGAGGTCGCGGCCATCAAGGGCCGGCTGGACATGGCCGAGGTCGTGGCGAACGCCGTGGCCAACCGGCAGCGCATACTGGCCGAAAACCGCGTCCTCGAAGTCGACGGACGCAAACTTCTCCTGACTCCCCGGCAGGTCCGCCGCGCCAGGGACAGGGCCCGTTCCACCGGCAAGCCGCACAACGAGGCCCGCGTCTCGTTCGTGAAGATCCTGCTGCGCGAACTGACCGAGCAGATGACGGAACTTGTCGAAGCCGGCAGCATCGGCAACAGCGCTGACCGCTCGTACCTGGCCGAGGATGTCCGCTCCGCCCGGGACGTCCGCATCGCCCTGAACCTATGCTGGATGCCGATGACGCCGGAGAAGCTCATCGGTGAACTCCTGAGCAAGCCCGCGATCCTGGAAGCCTGCACCCCGAATCTCAGCGCGGCCGAGCGTCAACTGCTGCTCCGGCCCGCCGGTGCTCCCTGGACCGAAGCCGACGTGCCGCTGCTCGACGAGGCCGCCGAGCTCCTCGGCGAACTCGACGCCGCCGCCGGCAGGGGACTGGCCCAACAGGAAAACGACCGCGCCCGCGACCTGGCCAATGCCAAGCAGACTCTCGTCAACATGGAAACCGCCGGCGTGGACGTCCTGATCTCCGCGGAAGAGCTCGTGGACCAGAACCAGGAACGCGAAGCCCGGCTCACCGCAGCCGAGCGTGCCACAACGGACCGCAGCTGGGCGTTCGGTCACATCGTGGTGGACGAGGCCCAGGAGCTTTCGCCGATGCAGTGGCGCCTGCTGGTCCGCCGCTGCCCGCTGAAGTCCTTCACCATCGTGGGCGACATCGCCCAGACAAGCTCCGTGGCCGGCGCCAATTCCTGGCAGGGTGCACTGGCGCCCATGTTCGGGGACCGCTGGCAGCTCGAGGAACTCACGGTCAACTACCGCACTCCCTCCCAGATCGCCGAGGCGGCCGCCCGGATGGCCAACGCAGCGGGACTGGTCGTCTCCGCGCCGAAGGCTGTCCGCGAAGGCCGCTGGACGCCGGTGATCGACCGCGTCGAGCCCGGCCAGATCATCAGCAAGCTCGTGGAGATCCTGCCGCAGGAACTTGAGGCGCTGGAGGGCGGTCTGCTGGCGGTCATTGCCAACGGCGATCTCCTCCCGGCGGCCACCGCGGCGCTGCGCGCCGTCTACGGCCGCCGCGTCGGCACCGATGCCGGCAGCTACGTGCAGGACATTGTGGTCATCAGCCCCCGCGAGGCCAAGGGCCTGGAGTTCGACGGCGTTGTGGTGCTGGAGCCCTCTGCCATGCTCAACCATGAGCACGGCCGTGTCGGCGACCTGTACGTCGCCATGACCCGGCCCACCCAGCGGCTGCGGCTCATCGCCGCCGCCGGGGTGCCGGCCGGCATCGAAGAGTAGGACCTGCCGCCCGGGGGCAGCCGCCCGCCGCCCGCCGCCCGCCGCCCGCCGCCCGCCGCCCGCCGCCTGCCGTCCGGCGTCCGGCGGCGGGTCGGCTGACGGTCACACGCGCTGAGGGTGCCCTGATCCTGCTAACTTAGATTCCGTGTCCCAGCTAAATGATCTCCGTTCCCAGCAGAATGACCCCAGCTTCGCCAACGTCTGGCAGGAGCTGAAATGGCGAGGCCTGGTCCACGTCTCAACGGATGAGGCGGAGCTGGAAAAGCTGCTCGCCGGTGATCCCGCAACGTATTACTGCGGCTTCGATCCCACCGCACCGAGCCTGCACCTGGGCAACCTGGTCCAGCTGCTGCTGATGCGCCGGATACAGCTCGCCGGCCACAAGCCCCTCGGCCTTGTCGGCGGCTCCACCGGCCTGATCGGAGATCCGCGGCAGACCGCCGAACGTGTGCTCAACACCCCCGAAACCGTCGCGGAATGGGTCGGAAAACTGCAGGCGCAGGTCCAGCGTTTCCTCAGCTTCGAGGGCGACAACGCGGCCCGGATGGTCAACAACCTCGACTGGACCGCGCCACTAAGTGCCATCGACTTCCTGCGGGGGATCGGCAAACACTTCCGCGTCGGCACCATGATCAAAAAAGACATTGTTGCCAACCGCCTGAATTCCGATGAAGGGATCAGCTACACGGAGTTCAGCTACCAGATCCTCCAGGGTATGGACTTCCTTCAGCTTTTCCGCGACTACGGCTGTGTCCTGCAGACCGGCGGTTCGGACCAATGGGGCAACCTCACCAGCGGCACGGACCTCATCCGCAAGGTCGAGGGCAAACACGTCCACGCACTGGGGACGCCCCTCATCACCAACTCCGACGGCACGAAGTTCGGCAAGAGCGAGGGCAACGCCATTTGGCTGGATCCGGAGATGTGCAGCCCGTATGCCTTCTACCAGTTCTGGCTCAACACGGCGGACAGCGATGTAGCGGCACGCCTGAAGGTCTTCACGTTCCTCAGCCGGGCCGAGATCGAGGCCCTCGAGGCCGCGGTTGCCGAGCGGCCGTTCGCCCGCGAGGGACAGCGCAAACTTGCCTACGAAGTCACCTCCCTCGTGCACGGGGTGGACGCCACCGAAAAGGTCATCGCCGCCTCCGCTGCCCTGTTCGGGAACGGCGACCTTACTGTCCTGGACGAGGCGACGCTCAAGGCGGCCACGTCCGAACTGCCGTCGGCCACGGTCGATGCGGCCGGCTTGGGCATCATCGACCTGCTCGTGGCAACCGGCCTCTCCGAGAGCAAGTCCGCCGCCCGCCGCACCGTGGGGGAGGGCGGGGCCTACGTCAACAACGCCAAAGTGTCCGATCCTGACACCCTGATCGAACGCGGCCAGCTGCTTCACGGCCGCTATCTGCTGCTGCGCCGGGGCAAGAAAAACCTGGCCACCGTGGAAGTCAGCGCGTCTTAACGCGACACCCCGCGTCATCTGCACGCTCCGCCACGATCCAGTTGCAAGGTCGGGGCGGAGCGTGTATTGTTTTTCTAGTCGCCACCGCAGAGTGGCGACCAACCCCAACAAAAATAGAGAAGCAATTCTTCTAGCGCTTTCGGCTCCCCGGAGTACGTGAAGCAGGAATGAAAAGTTGCTTCACATTTTGCTGGGCGAATTCACTCGACCAAGTGAATTTCGGATGAAAATCCGGATTTGCAATGTGGATATGAATGAAATAAGCTTGAAATATCGCAGCGAAGGAAAAGCGTAAAAAACAATTCAATTACATTGAATTGTTTCGGCAAGTAATTCGAATGTGTCTGTTGTTTGAGAACTCAATAGTGTGCCAAGTTTGTTGATACCAATTTATTGTATTGAATTGGTTGAATTGACTGGACTCCGCCACCCCGTGGTGTGGTCTGGTTTTTACAGCTGGTTTCAAATTTTGTGCAGTCAATACGTCCCGTTTTCCCGGGGGTGTTGGTTGTGTCTGTTTTACTTCAACGGAG